>NZ_JBRREI010000012.1:0-100247 GCF_056760195.1 Stenotrophomonas sp. STEN020 | reverse complement strand
GGGCCCCCCCCCCCCGCGCCCCCGTCCCCCCCCCACCATGCGGCGGCCGGGGAGTCCCCGCAACCCCGCACCCCCTGATGGGCTCGGCTCTACAGGGAGTGGTCCCGGCAATGCCGCAGGGACTGGATTTCCGGCTTCGCGGCTTACGCCGCTCCCACAAAAACCAAAAAAAAAGCGCGGATCACCTGATCCGCGCTTGAGACGACGAGGGAGAGGGTCCCGCCGGCTCTTTACTCAGTAGCGCAGGTTCTGCTGCCAGTAGGTTTCGATCTGGCGGACCAGCGGGTCCGGCAGCGGCACGTAGTCCAGCTGACGGGCCTGGGCGTCGCCGTTGGCGTAGATCCAGCGGAAGTATTCGACCGCGGCCTTGGCGCCTTCAGCGGTCTTCGGCTGCTTGCGCATCAGGATGAAGTTGGTGGCGGTGATCGGCCATGCCTGCTCACCCGGGGCGTTGGTCATCACCAGGTAGAAGTCACGTGCGTTCGCCCAGTCGGCGCTGGCGGCAGCGGCCGAGAAGGTCTCGTCGCGCGGCTGCACGAAGTTGCCGGCGGCATTCTTCATGCGCGAGAAGGTCAGACGGTTCTGCAGGGCGTAGGAGAACTCGACGTAGCCGATTGAGCCGCGGATCTGCTTGACGTAGGCAGCCACGCCCTCGTTGCCCTTGCCGCCGATGCCGACCGGCCACTGGACGCTGGTGCCTTCACCGACGGTGGTCTTCCAGTCGGCGTTGACCTTGGACAGGAAGTTGACGAAGTTGAAGGTGGTGCCCGAACCGTCGGAACGGTGCACGACGGTAATCTTGGTGTCTGGCAGGGTCAGGCCGGCATTGAGCGCGGCGATGGCCGGGTCATTCCACTTGCTGATCTTGCCCAGGAAGATGTTGGCCAGGGTCGGGCCATCCAACTTCATCGCACCGGCTTCCACGCCCGGCACGTTGAGCACCGGCACCACGCCGCCGATCACCGACGGGAACTGCACCAGGCCGGCTGCAGCCAGTTCTTCTGGCTTCAGCGGGGCATCGGACGAACCGAAGTCCACCGTGTTGGCCTTGATCTGGGCAATGCCGCCGCCCGAGCCGATCGATTGGTAGTTCACGCGCTTGCTGGTAGCGGTGTTGTAATCGGCCGACCACTTGGACATGACCGGGTAGATGAAGGACGCGCCAGCGCCGGTGACATCGGCAGCGTTGGCGGCGAACACGGACGACGCAGCGAGGATGGCAACGGCTGCGCGCGATTTGATGGCGTGGATCACAAGTGGCTCCTGGGAGGTGTGAATGTGCGGTGAGTTCCGCCCGGCGCCTATTTCATAACGATTTGATGACAGTGCAGCGTCTGTCACATGACGTTCAAATGACAATGCCTCATGTCATCAGAATGTTGCTTTTATCTCGCTGGGGAGCGGGTAAAAGCGACCCTTTGGCTGCAGCCTGAAACTGCGAATGGGGTGGTTTTCACGCGCTTCACTGCACGTGCCAGCGGCATCCTCGCGGTTGACGGTGCTGGCGTTGCGCTCGCGTACCGTCAGTGTGGCCCAGCCCTGCGCCGGGGCGGGGCCAAGCTCCAGCGTGCGCTTTGTTTCATGGAACTCGCCGGCACAGCGGGTGTCCCATTCGCCGCCGTTGCTGGATACGACAATCTGCTCGGTGACAGCCTCCAGGGTGGTGCCGTTGAATACCAGCAGCTGCAGCCGGGTTTCGCTGAAAGGGTTGGGCTGCGACGAGTTGCTGCGTGAGCTGCGCACGCCGAACGCGCGCACGCTCGGCGAGAGGTTATAGCGCGCGGTATCCAGGCCGACGCTGTCGACATGGATGGCATCGCTGCTCATCACTTCAGGCAGGCGCAGGCCCGCGCGTGGGCGCAGGCTGGCGCTGTCGACTACCAGTACGTCCAGGTCACCTTGCTGGACCTCGCCGCTGAATTCCTCCGGGCCCAGCATCGGCACCGCCATCAGGGTCAACGAGGTGTCGGCCGGCCAGACCCGACAAGCGCCGCGTTCGGCATCGATGGCCCAGCCAGGACGGTCGGGCAGGGCGTTGCTATCGCGTTGCTGGTAGGCCTGGGTGATGCGTGCAGCGCTGTCATCGCCGCAATCCTGGGCGAGGGCGGTGAAGGGCAGGGAAGGCAGCAGTACGAGCAGGCAGGTGCGCATGGATCCGTCCGGTTGGAGCGCTCCCCGAGTAGATTGTGGGAGCTGCGTAAGCTGCGAAGCTAACACCGCTTCAACAAGCGCAGCGGCGCCCACCGTTGTAGGCGCGGCGTAACCCGCGAAGCTGACGCAGCTTCAGATTGCGGCAACTGCTTGCGCGCAAACGTCGCTTGCTTCGCGGCTTACGCCGCTCCTACAAAATCACAATCGCTGCAACGACGAACGCCCCTTGCGGGGCGTTCGTGGTGTTGCTTGCAGCCAATGCTTACCAGAAGAACTGCAGGCGCGCTTCCAAGATGTCCGGCTTGTCGCTGACGAACTTCTTGCTCGACGAGGAGTACTTGTTGCTGTCGACCATCACATAGTTCAGCGAGGCCTTGAAGTTCGAACGCCAGTACCAGTTGGCACCAACGGTCCAGATGTCCATCTTGCCGCCGAGCACGCCGTCCACCAGCGGGGTGCCGCCGACCACGGCCGGGGCCTTCAGGCCGCCGTCGTTGAGATCGATGTGGTCGAAGCGTGCGCCCAGCTGCCACATGCCACGGCCCGGCTCGTCCGGCAGGCCCAGGCTCGGGGTGCCGCCCTTGTAGCCCCAGGTCTCACCGGTGACGTTCCACACGCCGCTGATGTAGTAACCGTCGGTGCTGTAGTTGCCGTGGTCGTAGCGCTTGGCCTTGGAGCTGTAGTACTCGCCCTGGGCTTTGAACGGGCCACGCACGTACATGGCTTCGGCACCGATGGTGCTCAGGCGGTCGGTGTCCTTCAGGTCGCCGCTGTCGACCAGGCGCACAGTGGCCAGATCGGCGTTCGGACGTGCGCGCAGGCGCAGCAGGTCGGCGTCGGTGTCGTAGTCGACGTAGCTCAGGCCCAGGTGCATGATGTTGCCCTTCTCGTTGATCGGGGCGAAGGTGCCGCGCACGCCGTAGCCGCTGCCGTGGGCCAGGTCACGGGTCAGCTCGCGGCCGAAGGCCGAAGCGGTGACCGACCAGTTGGCATCGCCGATGCCGTAGCCAACGCCGAGGCGGCGGGCAACTGCGTAGGTGTTGGTGACGGTGGCCTTGGAGATGAAGTCGTTGTTCTTGGTGCTGGACAGCTCTTCCAGGCTGTTCGGCTGCTTGTACTGGCCGGCCTGCAGGAAGTGGTTGCTGTTGCCGCCCAGCTTGTACTTGACGTTGGTGTCCAGGAATTTGTCGGCCTTGGCGTCATAACCGACCACCCATTCGATATTGCCCGGACCCTTGCCCTTCAGCACCAGCTCGGCGCGGCGCAGTTCGAACTCGCTGTCCTTGCCGTTCTTGCCGGTGTTGCCGTTCAAGTCGGCCTTGTCATTGCTGAACCAGTTGCCGTCAGCCTGGACCAGGCCTTCGAAGGTGATTTCGGAACCGCCAATAACGTCGATGGCGACTTCAGCGTGTGCAGCCGGCGCGAACAGTGCAGCAGCCACGGCCGCGGTGAGGAGTTGGCGATGCAGTTTCATTGGGTGGGTAGCCTTGCAGGCAGTTGGAGGTTGCTGCGAAGGCTAGGGCGTAAAGATTGCGTAAATGTGACAGTTCGGCGACCAGCTTTGGCCCCGTGACACAAGGGCCTGCGTATTTGGCCTATTGGCTGTTACGGGAAAGTGTCGTGCAGATGGCAGCCGCCGACGCTCAGGCAGCGTTGGCGGTCTTGTCCTTGAAGTGGCAGAGGTCGCGGATCACGCACTGCGGGCAATCGGGCTTGCGCGCCTTGCAGACATAGCGCCCGTGCAGGATCAGCCAGTGGTGCGCATCCTGCAGAAATTCTTCCGGAATGACCTTCATCAGGCCATCCTCGACCACCCGCACATCCTTGCCAGGAGCGAGCCCGGTGCGGTTGGAGACGCGGAAGATATGCGTGTCCACCGCCATCGTTGGTTGCCCAAACGCGGTATTGAGCACCACGTTTGCGGTCTTGCGGCCAACCCCGGGCAAGGCCTCCAGTGCGGCACGCTCAGCCGGCACATCGCCGCCGTACTTCTCCACCAGAATCGCGCAGGCGGCAATCACGTTCTTGGCCTTGGCGTTGAACAGGCCGATGGTGGCGATGTAGGGCTTCAGTCCTTCTTCGCCCAAGGCAAGAATGGCTTGGGCGGTATTGGCCACCGGGAACAGCTTGCGGGTGGCTTTGTTGACGCCAACGTCGGTGGCCTGCGCCGACAAGGTCACCGCCACCAGCAGCTCGAACGGAGAACTGTATTCCAGCTCGGTGGTCGGATGCGGGTTGAGCTCACGCAGGCGCGTGAACATCTCCAGTACTTCGGCGGCATTCATGCGTTTGCTGCCGCGAGCCGATGTGGTTTTCGGCGCTGCGGTTTTTTTTGCCGGAGCCTTTTTCACCGCGATCTTCTTGGCACCGATCTTTTTTGCGGCGGCTTCTTTTCTCGTCGTATTCTTCACTGCCACTGCCGTCATGTGCCTGGTTTCTCTGCGGCGCGCGCCTTGGCCCGGGCCAGGATTGCCGCAGCCGCAGAGGGCAGGGCAGGCTTGCTGTCTGCTACCGGCGGTGGCGCACGACGTGCCTGGCGCTCGGCATCGCGGCGTTCAAGTCGCGCGGCGCGGGCGCGATAGCGCTCACGCGCGGCCCAGGCTGTGCGCAGCTGTTGCTGGGTTTGCTGCAACTGCTGTGGCAGCTGCGGGTACGCGGGATCCAGCAGTTCGTCGCCGGGCTGCGGCAGGTAGTCCATCAGCCCTGCGCACAGCGCCGCATCCAGATCATCATCCAGTACGAATTGCAGCAGTTGGCGGGGTGTGGCGCTTGCGTTGGACATGGACAACTCAGCGATTCTTGAATTCCGGCTTGCGACGTTCCAGGAAGGCGCTGGTGCCTTCGCGCATGTCGTCGGTGGAGAACACCAGGCCGAACTGCGCGCTTTCGTATTCCAGTCCTTCCTCGATAGCGCACTCACCACCGACGTTGATCGCGTCGAGGATGCCGCGCAGGGCCAGCGGTGCCGCGTTGGCCAGCTGCTCGGCCAGCTTGGTGGTCTCTGCTTCCAGCTCGGCGGCCGGGACCACGCGGTTGATCAGGCCCAGCTGTTGAGCGCGCTCGGCGCTGATCGGCGCACCGAGCAGGCAGAGCTCCAGCGCGGCCGCACGGCCGGCAAGGCGCAACAGGCGCTGGGTGCCGCCGAAACCCGGTACCAAGCCCAGATTGATCTCCGGCTGGCCGACCTTGGCGCTGTCGGCGGCGATGCGCAGATGGCAGGCCATGGCCAGTTCCATGCCGCCGCCCAGTGCGAAACCGTTCACCATTGCGATGACCGGCTTGTTCAGGCGCTCGATACGGCGCATCAGTCGCTGCCCGACCAGCGAAAAGTCGCGCCCCTGAACCGGGGTCAGTGTGTTCATTTCGGAGATGTCCGCGCCGGCAACGAAGGCTTTGCTGCCGGCGCCAGTCAGGACTACCACTCTTACGTCCTCGGCCAATGCTGCCTCGGCAAAGGCTGCATCCAGCGTTTCCAAGGTCAGCCGGTTGAGGGCGTTGAGCTTTTCCGGGCGCTGCACGGTGATGGTGCGGACGCCTGCGTGGGTACTGGTCGAAACCGGTGACTCGGACATAAGGGTGAAAGCCTCAAAACGTTAAAAAAAAGTAATGAATGGAACTCTTTCAACCGGCGACGGTCATAGGTGAGCGTCGTCAGTGGCGGACAGCCTTTGCGACGGCTATCCTAACCCGTCGCCTCTAGCGGCATGTTTGCCCTGAGACACCATTCCTGGAGAACTGTTTGATGAAGTTGCGTTCTATTGCGGTCGCCGTGGCCGCCCTGGCCGTCACCGGCACCGCTTTCGCCCAGGACATCGCGTCCGAGAAGGGCAAGCTGAGCTATTACTTCGGCTATGACTACGGTAACAACCTGGCCGAACTCACCGGCCGTGGCGAGCAGCTGGACATCGCTTCGGTGGTGAAGGGCCTGCAGGATGCCTACGCCAAGAAGCAGCCGGCGATCACCGCCGATCAGCTGAAGCCGGCCGTTGAAGCCTTCCAGCGTCGCGAGCAGGGCCGTGCCCAGGCTGCCAAGGCCGAGTACGAAAAGGCCGCCGCTGAAAACAAGACCCGTAGCGACCAGTTCATTGCTGCCAACAAGGCCAAGGCCGGCGTGCAGACCCTGGCCAGCGGCGTGCAGTACCGCGTGATCGAAGCCGGCGCCGGCGCCAAGCCGACCCAGGCCAGCACTGTTGCACTGGAAGTTGCCGGTCCGTTCCCGTACGGCCAGCGTCCGACCGAAGCTCGCCCGGCACAGTCGATTCCGTCGATCAAGCTGAGCGAAGTGGAAATGGCTGCCATGCGCGAAACCCTGCTGCAGATGCCGTCTGGCGCCAAGTGGGAAGTGACCTTGCCGCCGGAGAAGGCCTACGGTGCCGACCCGCGTACGCCGTTCCCGCCGAACGTGGCTGTGCAGTTCGAGATCAAGCTGGTCAGCGTCAAGTAAGCGCAAACCAGTGATGCAGTACAAAGCGCCGGTGGCAACACCGGCGCTTTCTTTTTGTCCGAAATTCCCACCCGATGCCGGTAGTGCCGAGCCATGCTCGGCAGGGGCTTCACCAGCGACACCAGCAGGAGCGGCTTCATCAACAATCAGCCCAGTGCGGGCGCGCTACTGGCCAAGGCCGCAGTAGCCGACCATCGCAAGCTGGGTTGTTGCAGGCCAGGTAGCTATCAGTGCTGTGCAAAAAAGAAGAGCCGGCGCCATCAAGGCGCCGGCTCTTTGTCCACAATCCAGTGCTGATTCTGGACGAGCTGGTGGTGTGGCTGGGAAAGTCTCTGCCGAGCATGGCTCGGCATTACCGGCAATCCCTGCTCTACCAGATCTACGGCGATGTCACCTTGGCAGCGCAGGTGCGTATGCCGGCCTGTTCAACGGTGCTGATCAGGTTGACGGCTTTCAGCGAGGCAGCGGTGTCGTTCATGCAGCGCAGGTAAAGCGCACGGTTGCCGTTGGCGGTTGTGCGGCACAAACGATCCTGTGCCTGCACATTGGCGCCTGCGATCAAGCCCGGGTTCTTGAACAGCTTTACCCCCGTATCGCAGCTGCCGATGCGTGCAGTGCCTGCATTCAAGCTCCAGCCTTCGTCGACAAATGCCGCCAGGGTGAGATCGACCATGCGCCCCGCGTCAGTATTGGGGCTGTTGGCCGGCTCCATCAACGCATCCGGTATCAACACACTTTCAAAGTGCGAGAACGTCGAGCCGCTGGCAACCACCGCTGGTGCGTATAGCAACGGACGCCCGCTGGCATCGGCACCGGCATAGCGTCCGGCAACTTCTCCCAATGCCGCAGTCAGCGCTGTGCCTGCCTGTGCCGCTGCCTTGATCAGATTGGCATCGGCAAGGTTGACGCTCAGGGTCGGGATGGTCGCATTGACGCTGGGGTCTTCCGCCATGCCGGGTGCGGTACCCGGATCACCGGAGCTGGCGACGTTGCCGATGATTGCTGCGATCGCGCCTGCTGCCTGCGCGTTGGCTGCCTTGATCTCGAACGCGCAACCGCCGCGGTTGATATAGGCCACCTTGCCGCTGAGGCTGCCGGCCGGGATCGCTTGGCAGGCATCGGCGGTGTCGGCGGTGCCGTCGTTGGCAATGGTGACCGCGCCGGCGAAGTTGGCCGGTGTGGCGGGGGGGCCGAACGATGCGGTTCCAAAGAACTGCGTGACCACGCTGCTGCCGTTGACCGACAGCACGACGGCAGGGTCCAGCCACAGTGGTGTCTGTGCCCTGGTGGTTGCGCCGTTCCACGCGGGTGCGCCGCGGGTCTTGATCGATGTGGCGCGCAACGCGTTGGTCATGCTGGCTTCGGTGAAGCGTTTGCCGGACAGGTTGTCGTAGGCGTTCTCCGTGTAGACGTCGGAGTAGCCGTAGTACTGCGGGATACCGATGCGTTCGCCCAGTCGCCCGGTGGTGTAGCCGACGAAGCCGGAGAAGCCCAGACCATGGCCGATTTCATGCATCACCACGTCGAGGAAGCTGACCCGGTTGTCAGGTGCCTTGCCGTCCAGTCCGTAGTACCAGCCCGAGCCGGTCATGCACGGCGTGCCGTCCGGATTGCTGCCGCCCAGATTGTTGTTGAAGCGGCTGGTGATGTCGGTGCCGGCGCTGCTGATGGTGATGCGGCTGCCATTGAGTGCGTTGGCCAATGGAGCGTGATAGATCATGCCCAGCTCGGTCGCGGTCGGTGGCGTGGTTGCGATCCATGAGGCGCCGGCTGAGCCGAGGGTGCCGCCGGTAGCGGTACAGGTCAGGTCCTGGAAACTTGCGCCGACAAAGGTCTCTACATTGCTCTGCAGTACCGCGCCCCACAGATCGGCGGCAAATTGATAGACGATGCGGCGTTGTTCGCCCACCGTTTTGCCTGGATTACCGCCTTCTGGTGCACGCAGGGTGGGGTCGTTCAGGCCTTTGCCGGCTGGGTCCTGATTGATAGGGGTGATGATGGCGGCGTTTGCCGATGCACCGAGCAGGGCGCTGGCGATGACGGCGGAAAGTAGCAGCGTCTTCATTCGGACACCTCCTGTCTGCCATGCGAAAGCGGGGCGCCGTTCTCCAGGATCTGCACTTCACCAGCGGCGTTGCGCTCAACACTCAACGAGTTCAGCGCGGACAGGGGTAGGTCGGCCGTGCTCATGCCGTTGCTCTGCAGGCGCACGGTCTTGGCGGCATCGGTGCCGGTCTGTGGAATGCGCGCCCAGGCGGCATTGGCTCCGGCGGCGCTGCGGCTTGCCGAGGGCATTGCGTTTGCCTTGTCGGAAAGTGCGCGGATCTCGGTATCGGTGAGTTTGCGCAGCTTGCCGGTCTTGGCATCGATGCCGGCGACCATGCCGCTTTCGGTAGGGGTACTTGGGTTGCCGTCCGTTGGCGGCTCATGGGCCTGTACTGAAAGGCTGGCGGACAGTGCCAGCGCCGATAACAACAAGGAGGGTTTTGCCATTCTCATTTCCGAGCTCCGCTTACAGAGTGAAAAGCGATAAGGCTCC
The DNA here is from genome assembly GCF_056760195.1 of Stenotrophomonas sp. STEN020. Lineage (NCBI taxonomy): Bacteria > Pseudomonadati > Pseudomonadota > Gammaproteobacteria > Lysobacterales > Lysobacteraceae > Stenotrophomonas > Stenotrophomonas sp. STEN020. The sequence goes on along the minus strand of NZ_JBRREI010000012.1, from coordinate 91,113 downwards.
ATCCATATGCGTGCGAAGCAGGCGTCCAACAGCCACGCTGATCGAACGCGCGTCACGCGCATTGGATGGTTCGTGTTCCCCCTGTCGGCAACTGGAGTGTGCCCTTAGATGAACCTCCGCTCAACCATAGTTTGATGGGTGTCACATAATGAATGGGCTTTGGAGTCGCCCGATCCGCTGAATCGGCCCCCATTGCCATCCGGACAATGCAAATTCCTTGCTGGCAAAGGCGGGTAACTGGTCCGAAAGTGCGCCTCGCGTTACGCTTACGTGATGTCGGAATTGATGGATGCACCTGCTCGTGTCATCTCCAGCCCCTGTATTGGCATCTGCGCGCTTGATGAGCAGGGCTATTGCCGTGGTTGCTGGCGCAATGGTGCCGAGATAGGTGCTTGGATGCGCATGAGCGAGGACGAGCGGCGGCGGGTAATGACACAGGAGCTGCCACGGCGCGCACGCCACGCGCAGGCGTTTGCTGAGCAGTTGCAGGGCCGTGATCGGCTGCAGCAGGCCTTGATGCCACTGACCAGGACGCCAACCGGGCCAGGGTGGAATCGTTCGGAACTGGAAGACCTGCTGCCGCCCGGGCCGCCGGTGGAAGCTGCGGTATTGGCGGGCCTGGTGCCGCGCGCGCAGGGCACGCAGGTGATCTTGACCCGCCGTACCGAAGGATTGCGCAACCATGGCGGACAAGTCGGGTTTCCCGGTGGCCGTATCGAAACCGTCGACCGCAATCCGCTGGCAGCTGCGCTGCGCGAGAGCGATGAAGAAATCGCGTTGCCGCGCAGCCAGGTATTGGCCCTGGGTTACCTGGACCCGTTCATCACCATCACTGGCTTCCGGGTAACGCCGGTGGTCGCGGTAGTGGACCCGGCGTTCATCGCGCGTCCCGAACCCGGTGAAGTGGCCGAGGTGTTCGAAGTGCCGCTGGATTACCTTATGGACCCGGCCAATCTGCGCCAGGTGGATATCGAGCATGGTGGGCGTGTCCGCCATGTCATGGAGTACAGCTGGCCCGGGCAGCGCATCTGGGGAGCGACCGCCGCCATTCTCTACAACCTTCGCCGTCGTTTGGAGCAGCTGGCATGAGCCAGACCGGAATCTCGTGGACCACGCTGATTGATGCAGCGGATCTCGCCAATGCCTTGGTGCAACCTGATTTGCGCGTGGTCGATGCCCGCGCTACTGCCAGCACTGCATTGCGGGTGGTGGACGCACGCTACTCGCTGGCCGACAAGCAATCCGGTATGGCTGGCTATACCGCCGGGCATATCCCCGGTGCGGTCTATGCCGATCTGGAGCAGGACCTGTCGGACATGCGCAAGCAAGGGCATGGCCGGCATCCGCTGCCTGAAAGCGCGGTCTTTGCAGCGCAGTTGGGGCGTTGGGGCATTGCTCCCGATACACAGGTGGTGGTCTACGATGCGGCCGACGGCAGCATGGCGGCAGCGCGCCTGTGGTGGTTACTGAAACTGATTGGCCATCGCAAGGTCGCCGTGCTCGATGGCGGTTTGGCCGCGTGGCAGGCAGCAGGGCACGCACTCGATGCGGCTCCGGTTGCGGCGCCATCGTTGCCCGCCTACCCAGGTCAGTTCGATATGACCCAGGTAGTCAGCGTCGATGAGGTGCAGTCGCGCTTGTCGCAGACGCCAGCATGGCTGCTGGACGCGCGTGCAGGTGAACGCTACCGCGGCGAAGTGGAGCCCCTGGATCGGGTCGCCGGGCATGTACCCGGTGCGCTGAACCGGCCGTTCGGCATGAACCTGCGTGATGGTCGTTTCCGTCCAGCACAGGAGCTGCGCGCTGAGTTGGCGCCGCTGTTGTCCGGGCAGGCGCCGGCGCAGATGGCGGTGATGTGTGGTTCGGGCGTCACTGCCTGTCATCTCGCCCTGGCGTTTGCGCATGCCGGTATGCCCGGGCTGCGTGTGTTCAGTGATTCCTGGAGTGGTTGGTCCAGTGATGCAAACAGGCCGGTTGCTACAGCTTGAGTAATCAGTACGCCGCGAGTGGGCGCGGTGCCGATGGGTATGAATGCTTCGGGGGAAGCGTGCGTTCATTGAAATGGCTAGGCGTAGCGCTGTTGGCGGCAGTTCTTGGTGCGTGCAACGCGCCAGGCAGCGGCTTGTCCGGCGATGCAGCGCGTCAGTATCTGCGCGAGGTTGAACAGTGGCGGACGCAGCGTCTGGCCGAGCTGCGCGCACCCGATGGTTGGCTCAGCTACACCGGCTCGGGCCGGCTCAAGACCGGTGCTTACCGGGTGGGCAGCGCCGCGGCCAATGATGTGGTGTTGCCCAGTGGTCCTGCCGAGCTTGGTTTCCTGCAGGTGGGCCGTGATGGTGAAGCCATCTTCACCGCAGGTTCCCGTGCGGGTGCTCAGATGAAAGGTCAGCCGCTGCAACGCGCGGTCTTGATTCCCGGAGTCGCTCATGTCAACGAGGCCAGTCGCGTTGAAGTGGGTGACTCGGAGTTCTATCTGGTGCGCACTGGCAGCATCCTGGGCTGGCGCTACCGCGACCCGCAATCGCCGCGGCGCCTGGCATTTACGGCTATCGAGCACTTCCCGGTCGACCCGAAATGGAATATCAGCGCGCAATGGCGGCCGTTCCCGGCGCCCAAGCAGGCGGTATTGCTGACCTCGATCGGTACCCCGTTGCCTGCGGTTGTGCCGGGTGAGGCAGTGTTTGAGGTCAATGGGCGTAGCTATCACCTGCAGCCGGTGTTGGATGAGGCCGCACCGCCATCGCGGCGCTTGTTCTTCCTGTTGTCGGACCGCACCAGTGGTCGCGAAACCTATGGCGGTGCGCGTTATGTGTACGCGGCAATGCCTACCGACGGTGTGGTGCAGTTGGACTTCAATCGCGCCGAAAACCCACCCTGTGCGTTCACCCCGCACGTGGTGTGCCCGATTGCGCCGGCCATCAACCGGCTGGATCTTGCGGTGACCGCAGGCGAGAAGTTCCAGTACCTGCCGCAGTAAGTGGCTGCCAGGGGCTGCTCAGTCCGGCAGCTGCTGCAGATCGATAGCCCGCAGCACCAGTTCCCACGGGAACATCGGGCCCGGATCGAGCTTGCGCTGCACGCTAAGCCCGGGGTCATTGCTGGCCGGTTCCAGTGCGGTATCCAACTGCTCATGGCCGGCGATGTAACGCAATGACGGCACTGCCTGCGGCAGCCATTCCAGCAACCTCACCAAGGCAGCGATCTGCGCTTCCGGGTAGGGCTCGCTCATGGCCTGGTTGTTGGAGTCGAACCAGTTTGGCCAACGCCCGCGGTTGACCAGCTCGATGCCGATCGAGCGCGGGTTGATGCCGCGCACGTGGTGGGCAACGCGGTCCAGCGCGACGTACTGCTGGATGCTGCCGTCGCGGTCGATGTAGTAGTGGCCGCTGTTACCGCTGCCGTTGTCGTAGAGCGCACGCTCACCGTATTCGCGTGCCGTGGCCAGGTCCGGCAACTCGGTGCAGTGGATCACCACCAGATCGATCTCGGCGGGTTTGCGCTGCGCCAACTGGCGTTCGTAGGGCAGCGGTTTGGCGATGATGGGGGGCGGCAGGTGCATGTGTGGATGCTAGCATTCGCGCATGATTTCCCCCACGACTTGCCGCCAGCCATGAGCCGCGGCCACTGCATTCTGTCGCACGGCTTCGAGAGCGGCCCGGACGCCACCAAGGTCACTGCGCTGGCCGATGTGGCCGAACGTCTGGGCTGGAGCCACGAACGTCCGGATTACACCGACCTGGACGCCAAGCACGAGATCAGCCGGGTCGGCGACGTGCCGGCGCGGCTGCAGCGGCTGGTCGAACGCGCGGCTGAGATGGCCGCACGCGGCCCGCTGGTGCTGGCCGGGTCCAGTCTGGGCGCCTATATCTCGGCGATCACCTCGCTGCAGGTGCCGGTGGCCGGGCTGTTCCTGATGGTGCCGCCGACCACAATGGGGCCCATGCCGGCGCTGGATGCCGCGGCGGTGCCGATCAGCGTGGTCCACGCCTGGAGCGACGAGCTGATCCCGGCCGCCGATGTCATTGCATGGGCGGCCGAGCGCAAAGCGCGGCTGCTGCTGGTCAATGACGGCCACCGCTTGATGCGCCATGTGGACGCCTCCTGTCAGGCATTTGAGGCCTTGCTGCGCGGTTTGTGAACGCGGCCGCTGGCTGAATCCGACGGCGCGACGGGCAACTGCCTACAATAGCGGCCTTGGATGCCCCGGGGCTGGCCACCGTGCCTGCCCGTCTGGCCGGCCCGATTCCCTTTCTGAAAGTTGATATCTCCCGTGAATTTCTTTGTTTCCTGCGCCAAGGGCCTTGAATACCTGCTCGCCGACGAACTGCTGGCGATGGGCCTGCCACGGGCGACCGCCACCATTTCCGGCGTCAATGCCGAAGGCGAACTGCGCGATGCGCAGCGCGTGGTGCTGTGGTCGCGTCTGGCCAGCCGGGTGCTGTGGCCGTTGCAGGAATTCGAGTGCCCGGACGAGAGCTCGCTGTATCAGGGCGTGGCGGCAATGCCGTGGGACCAGCACATCACCCCCGAGCTGACCTTGTCGGTGGACGCGCATGTGTCCGGCACCGCGATCACCCATGCGCGCTTTGCCGCGCAGCGGGTCAAGGACGGCGTGGTCGACAGCCTACGCGGGCAGGGCATGGAGCGGCCATCGGTGAATGTTGAGTTCCCGGACGTGCGCATCAATCTGTCGCTGCGCAAGGGCAGGGCAACCATCTCGATCGATCTGGGCGGTGGCCCGATGCACCGCCGCGGCTGGCGCATGGCGCAGAACGACGCGCCGCTGAAGGAAAACCTGGCCGCCGCCGTGCTGTTGCGCGCCAACTGGCCGAAGATCCATGCCGAAGGCGGTGGTCTGCTGGACCCGATGTGCGGCAGCGGCACCTTGTTGATCGAAGGTGCCCTGATGGCCGCCGACGTGGCGCCGGGCCTGCAGCGCCACGGCAGCATCCCGCCGAGCCGCTGGCGCGGTTTCGATCAGGCGCAGTGGAAGGAACTGACTGCCGAAGCGCGTGAGCGTGAGCAGGTTGGCCGCGCTGCGCTCAAGCAGGTCATCCACGGCAGCGATATCGACCCGCAGGCAATCCGTGCGGCCAAGGAAAATGCTGAAGTGGCTGGCGTCAGCGAAGCCATCTGGTTCGGCGTGCGTGACGTGGCCGACGTGCAGGTGCCGCCGCAGGAAACCGGTTGCGTGGTTTGCAATCCGCCCTACGACGAACGCCTGGCTGCTGACACCGTGCTGTACCGCCGTATCGGCGATGCGCTCAAGCGGGCGGTGCCAACCTGGCGCGCAAGCCTGCTGTGCGGCAGCGCCGATCTGGCCTTTGCCACCGGCCTGCGCGCGAGCAAGAAATACCAGATGTTCAACGGTGCCATCGAGTGCGCGCTGATCGTCTGTGATCCGATTGCTGTGCCAGAGCGCGAGAACGCCGGCCAGCCGCGCGAGCTCAGCGAAGGCGCGCAGATGGTGGCTAATCGCCTGCGCAAGAACCTCAAGAAATTCAAGAACTGGTTGAACCGCGAAGGCATCACCTGCTTCCGCGCCTATGACGCCGATCTGCCGGAATACGCGGCCGCCATCGACGTCTACCGCGAAGACGGTGGCAAGAACCGCACCTTCCTGCATGTGCAGGAATATGCGGCACCGGCCACCATTCCGGACGTGGACGTGCGTCGCCGTCGCAATGAACTGTTGGCGGCTGCCCGCGAAGTATTCCAGGTGCCTGCCGAGCAGGTAGCGCTGAAGTCGCGCGAGCGCGGCAAGGGCGGCAGCAAATACGGTCGCTTCGAGCAGCGCGGCGAGTTCATCCTGGTGCGCGAGAACAACGCGCTGCTGCGCGTGAATCTGTTCGATTACCTGGACACCGGCCTGTTCCTCGATCACCGCCCGCTGCGTACGCATATGGCGCAGGAAGCGCGGGGCAAGCGCTTCCTCAACCTGTTCTGCTACACCGGCGTCGCCAGCGTGGAAGCGGCGGTTGCTGGCGCCTCTTCGACCACCAGCGTCGACCTGTCGGGTACCTATCTGCAGTGGTGTGCCGACAACCTCGCGCTCAACGGCAAGGGCGGCAGCCAGCACACCCTGGTGCAGGGCGATGCGATGACCTGGCTGGAAGCGGAGAAGAACCGTTACGACGTGATCTTCTGCGATCCGCCGACCTTCTCCAACTCGGCGCGCGCTGAGGATTTCGACATCCAGCGCGAGCATGTGCGCCTGTTGCGTGCGGCGATGGATCGCTTGACCTCCGACGGCGTGCTGTACTTCTCCAACAACTTCCGCCGCTTCAAACTGGACGAGAATGCGGTTGCCGAGTTCGCCAACTGCCGCGAGATTTCCGCACAGACCATCGGCCCGGATTTCGAGCGCAACGCCCGCATCCACCGCGCCTGGGAACTGCGCCGGATGTAATGCCGGCGCGCCTCAACTGTAGTGCCGAGCCATGCTCGGCAGAGGCCTTCCCGGTAATGCCGACCTGTAGTGCCGAGCCATGCTCGGCGGAGGCCTTCCCGTTAATGCCGACCTGTAGTGCCGAGCATGGCTCGGCACTACAGGTCGGCATTAACGGGAAGGCCTCCGCCGAGCATGGCTCGGCGCTACCAGGAGCATTTCTAGTAAAGCCCCAGCCGAGCATGGCTCGGCTCTACAGGCTTGCTGCCGCCATCCCCACGACCGGCAACGCCCACGCCAATGGCGCTATCCAGCGCGGGCGATACGGGTACAGACCGAACGCCAGCAGCAGGCCGGCGACGGTCATCGCGCCCAGCCACCACACCGGCCCCATCGCCCAGCCGTTGCGCCATACGCATAGCGCGAACGCGGCGGTCAGCAGACCCCAGCCCAGCCAACGCCATAGCCGCATGCGCGCGGCACTGGCACCGGCTTTGCCATGCAGCTCCAACTGATGCTTCTCCATCGCCAGCGACAAGGCCGCAAACGCAGCGAACGACAAACCAAGTGCGAGCAGCATCATGCGCTTGCCTCCGCCACAACAGCGGCCTGTTGCCGGCGCTTCTTCTCGGCGGCACTCAACGGCGGCTGCCAATGCTGCATGCGCCAGCCGCAGTACGCCAACATTGCGCCGAAGGCGATCATGGTCAGGTCGAAACTCGCCAACACCCAATCACTGGCAGCAATGGTAGTGCCAAGGTGCGCCTTCGTGGTGAAGGCATTGAGCACGGGAATCAGCGCAAACAACGCCGCGCCCACATACAGCTGGCATGCCCACATCATCCGCTTCGGCCAGATGAAGGCTGCCAACAGCGATGCACCCCATGCGTAGAAGAACACGCTGACCTCGGCGTCGCTGCGCTCGGCCAACTGCACCGGCAGCAAACGGTTGCCCCAGAAGTAGGCGGAAAAGGCAATCGGCAGACCGGCGACGGCGCCGATGTTCAAGGCATCGACCAGGCGCAGGCCAAAGCCAGTCTTGCCGGACTTGGCATGTTTGGGCCGTTCCTTCACCGCCCACAGCACCACACCGCTGGCCACCATCAGGCAGCCGATCAATCCGGACAGGAAGAACAGGGCGCGCAGGCCCCAGTCAGCAAAACGTGCCAGATGCAGGCCATACATCACGCCCCGCGTCTGCGTTGCACCACCTGCGTTGGGGCTGGCTTCCAGCAGCTCGCCACTGACGGCGTTGTAGCGCAGCGACGGCGTATCCACCGACAGGCGCTTGCCATCGCGCTGCTGGATGTCGACCACGGCGTTGGCGGCGCCTGGCCGGTACACAGTGAAACCGCCGATGTCAGCCCCATTCCACTGCTTGCGCGCGCTGTCCATCAGCTGTTGGATCGGCACCGGCGCTGCTGTTCCTTGCCCTGGCGATTCGATATCCGCCATGCGCGCGAAGGCTTCACTGAAGAACGCATCCTCGTCCTTTGGATAGGCAGTGCTCACGCCCCATGGCAGGTACATGAACATCAAGGTGACGATGCCGGTGTAGGTGATCATGGCGTGGTACGGCAATGCCATCACGGCGCTGACGTTATGGAAGTCCAGCCATGAGCGCAGACCTTTCTGTGGGCGGAAGGTGAAGAAGTCCTTGAAAATCTTCTTGTGGGTGATGACGCCGCTGATGATCGCCACCAGCATGAACATCGCGCAGAAACCAACGATGTAGCGTGCCCACACCACCGGGATGTAATGCAGGTCGAAGTGCAGGCGATAGAAGAAATCGCCACCACGGGTTTCGCGCGCGGTGACTTCATTGCCGGTGTTGGGATCGACGGTGGCATCGCCGAAGCGGCCACCACCACGGCGACGGCGCTTCTCGCCTTCGACTGGCGGCGTGACCATTGATTCGGGATTGCGCCAGAACATGCGCAGCGCCGGATTGCGGGTATCGGGCAGGGTGACGCTCCAGCTCTCGGCCTGCGGTGCCTTGTGCTGCAGGAAGCTGAGCGCGCGGGCGGCGGCATCGTCGGCGCTGATCGTGCTGCGTGGCAGCTCAGGGCGCATCCAGCGGCTGATTTCTTCGCGGTAGTAGCTGGCGGTGCCGGCCATGAAGATCAGCAGTAGCAACCAGCCGACCAGCAAGCCAGTCCAGGTGTGCAGCCACGCCATCGATTGGCGGAATCCGTTCTTCATGCTGCCGCTCCGAACCACTGTGAGCCCAGCCACAACAGCGCGATCGGAATCAGAATGCCCATCCAGGCACGCAAAGCGCTGCGGGTGGCGAAAGCCCATAGTGCAGCGCAGGCGCACAGCACGATGGCGACCAGCATGCCGGTCAGCACGGCCTGGCTGCGGGCGATGGGCAGGGCCACGGCGAAGAACATCGAGCATGTGGCGGCCAGCGCGTAGCCGCCGACGATGGCGGCAAGCGAACGCGACAACACGCCCAGCCAAGGGCGCGCGAAGAAACTGCCAAGACGGGTGTACCAAGGGCTGGCGAGAGGCGTGCTGTCCACGGGAACCTGCAAAGTTGGATCAATACGGACGCCACCGGCAAAGCCGGTGGCGTGGAATAAGTCGGCCGTCCCTGGCCGCCACTGCGAAGCAGTGGTTTCCCTGGAGGGATTACAGCTTCCAGCGCAGGCTCAGGCGCACGTTGCGCGGCTCGCCCCAGTTGACGCCGTCATAGAAGCCGACGTTGCTGTAGTACTTCTTGTCGAGCAGGTTGTTGATGTTCAACTGCGCGGAGAAGTTGTCGTTGAACTGGTAACCGGCGAACGCGTTGAGCAGCACCACCGCGTCCTGGGTAATCGGCGATTTGTAGCGCTTGCCGCTGGTGATGTAGTCGTCCGCGGGGCGGTTGCTCATGCGCCAGATCTCGCTCTGCCAGGTGGCACCGCCGCCCAACGACAACCGGCTCCATGCACCACCCGGGCGCCAGCTGGTGTTGAGGCGGAAAGTGTTGACTGGCGTGGTGGTGTTCTGGCGCACTCCGTCCTTGTTGCGGATGACTGTGTGCGCGTAGCCGGCAGACAGATTCCAGTGTTCACTGATGCTGCCCTGGGCTTCCACTTCCCAACCCCTGACCTTGTTGCCCTTGCCGGTGGAACGGTGGGCGGTGGCGCCATTGGGCAAGGAGTTCTCCGGCACCGAATCATCGACTTCGGCGACGTTGTCCTTGACGCCCTTGAACACAGCAGCAGCGGCATTCATGCGGCCGTCGAAGAGTTCAGCCTTGACGCCGGCTTCCCACATGTCGCCGACTACAGGCTCCAGGTAGTGGTTGTTCTTGTCGCGGAATTTCTGCGGCTGGAAGATGTCGGTGTAGCTGGCGTAGGCGCTGAACGACTTGCTGAAGTCATAGATCAGGCCGGCATAGGGAGTCAGCGAGTCATCCGGCTTGTAACCGTCACGGTTGGTGCGCAATAGTTTTCCGGAAGCGTCACGTTCGTACTCCCATTCGCGGGTTTCCCAGCTGCCGTAGCGTGCGCCGAGCACCGCCATCAGTGGATCGGCAAGTTGCAGGCGTGCAGCAACATAGGCAGCGCGCTGCTTGAGCTCATCCTGCGAGGACAGCCAGTTGTAGCGATTGACCTGCAGCGGCGCCACGTCGCCGGTCCAGTTACGCCAATCCGGAACCTTGTCGTAGCCATCGGCGTAGTCGAAATCCGAACCTGGGACTTCGCCCTTGCGCACCGACTGGCCGAGGCCGACCACCAGTTCGTGCTCGCGGCCGAACAGCTTGAACGGGCCGCCGGCATTGAGGTCGAACACCTGCATGTCACCACGTTCGCCGAACGCGCCGATGTAGGCGGTCACGCCGGTACCGTCAGGACGCGGGTAGCCAGATGCGCCGTACCAGACATTGCCTTCGGTCTCGCGCTTGGAGCGGGTGTAGCTGGCTTTGATCGCCCAGTCGTGACCCAGACTCTGTTCGAGTCGTGCGAACGCAGTCTTCTCGACGATAGGCCAACGGCTCCAGCGTGCCGAGAAGTTGGTCGAGCGCGGCAGGTTGGCTGGCTTGCCATTGACGCCCCAGTACGGCACCACGCCCCACGTAACGCCCGAGGTTTCTGGCGATTGGTATTCGTAGCCGACTTCAAGCAAGGTGCTGTCGCTCAGGTCAGCCTGGACGATGCCGTAGAACACGTTCTTGTCCAACTTATAGACATCGCGGAATGAATCGCTCTGCTGCTTGGCGGCGACGATGCGTGCGCGCACGCGGCCATCCAATGCGACCGGGCCGCCGATATCCGCTTCCAGGCGCTGGTTGCCCCAGCGGCCGAGCATCAGGTTGGCGCTCATCGCGAACTCGTCGGTCGGGCGCTTGCGCACGTAGTTGATGGTGCCCGATGGGTCACCTGCGCCTGTGGTCAGGCCGGTGGCGCCGCGGACTACCTCGATGCGGTCATAGATGACGCTGTCGTTGTTGGTCTTGATGTAGCCGCCGAACGTATTGAGCATGCCATCAACCTGGAAGTTGTTGATGGTGTAGCCACGCGAGACGAAGTTGATGCGTTCGCTATCAGTGACGGCCACATGCACGCCGGTGACCTGGCCCATCACGTCGGACATCGCGTACAGGCCCATGTCATCCAGGCGCTGGCGGGTAAGCACAGTGACCGACTGCGGCGTGTGCCGCAGCGACAGATCCAACTTGGTCGCGGTGCTTGCCTGCTTGACCGTGTACGAAGTAGGGATATCGGCGTCGGCGACGACCTTCACCGTATCCAGATTGGTGGCGGCGGGCGCTGCTTCTTCCGCCCACGCGGCGGCGCTGCAAAGGGCGACAGAAAGTGCGGCGGCCAGCAGTGCAGGCTGCGGCAGGGTCGGGCGGGAGGACATGGTGGATTCCTGTTGGGCAAAAGGATTGCCAACCACAGGAATCGCCCACGGCGCAGCCCGCACAATACGTGGATGCCCCGGGTACTACCGCTCCCGCCAGTTGGCCTGCATGCACGGCGCGGCCGGCTACGGCGCGCGTGGCATCAGTTCGGATATCGGGGGTACACGGGGCGTGGCGGGATGGAGTGAAACGTCCATGTCGCACGAGGCTGGGCGTACTGCCTAGGTGGTAACGATAATTGTTCGCATTTAATTAAGCAAGCAGATGTGTCACCGCTTTTCGCAGGCCTGCGCTCTCGTTTTCGTAAGGATGGGGCGAGCGCTACGCACCACGTCACGCCATGCCAGTGCTGTGGACACCTGGCGATTGATGACGTTTGCAAGCAACAACGGCGAACGTCCGCTTGTTTCATTCCACAGCGCTACGCGCTGTATTTGTCATCGCCGGGCAACACGTTGTTACGAGAATGCGAAGCTCCCTGCAGGCACTTGCCTGAAGCAGTCTTTCGAATTCCGGAGCAGCCAGTGAAGCGTTGTGCGTTGTCGATTGCAGTTGGATTGGTGGTATTTGGTGGCGTGGCTAGCAGTGCGCGTGCGCAACAGGTGGAGGCAGCGCCAGCAGCAAAGGCGACCAACCTCGACGCGATGATCGTCACTGGTACGCGTGGTTCCAATCGCACCCAGTTCGATACGCTGGCGCCGGTGGATGTGTTCTCGCAGGAGGAAATCCAGGGCATCGAGTCTTCTGATCTTGCCGACGTGTTGGCGCAGTTGGTGCCCTCGTTCGTGGTGCAGCGTATGCCAATGAACGACGGACAGGTGTTTGTGCGGCCAGCCACACTGCGTGGCTTGTCGCCGGACCAGACCCTGGTGTTGGTCAATGGTCGCCGTTTCCATCGCTCGGCTCTGCTGGGCGCACGTGGTGCCCAAGGGCCGGATCTTGCGCAGATTCCGAAGAGCGCGATCCAGCGCATCGAAGTGCTGCGCGACGGTGCCTCGGCGCAGTACGGCTCCGATGCGATTGCCGGCGTGATCAACATCATTCTTGATGACAGCGTTGGCACCGAAGTGAGCATGGGCGTGTCGCAGTACAGCGAAGGCGATGGCACCTCGCGCAACGTCGGCGCACGTACCGGCATTGCATTGGGCGACACTGGCAGCCTGTCCTTGTTCGCTGACTACGACAATTCCGATGCGACCTCGCGCACCCGTCAGCGCGCCGATGCAATCGCTTTCCAGAACAAACACCCTGAATTGAAAGTGCCAAACCCGGTACAGCGCTGGGGCCAGCCTGAGCTTGAGAGCAAACGCGTAGGCTTCAACCTCAAGCACTACCTGGGCGAAACCACCGAAATCTACGGCTACGGCCTGTATGGCAAGGGCGAGGGCCTGAGTGATTTCAACTGGCGCAACCCTGATGGCACCGCCTCGGTCTACAACACCACGGCGGTGTTCCCGGGCTGGGATGTGCGCACGCTGTACCCGACTGGCTTCAGCCCGAAGTACGGCACCGACTATGACGATCTGCAGCTGCTGTTCGGTGTGCGCGGTCGTATTGGCGAGAATCTGGACTGGGATGTAAGCGGCAGCTTCGGGCGCAACCGCATCGAGTACACGCTGGGGAACTCGATCAATGCCTCGTTGGGGCCGGACAGCCCTACCTCGTTCTACCTCGGTCGCCTGAGCCAGGAAGAGCGCAACCTCAACGCCGACTTCGTTTACAGCCTGCCTTTGGCCGCGCTGGCGTCGCCGGTGAATGTCGCCTTCGGTGCCGAGTTCCGTGAGGAGACCTATGGCGTTGATGCTGGTGACCCGGCGTCGTATGCAATCGGCCCCGGTGCGGTCGCGGGACTGGCGGGCAACTCCAATGGTGCGCCTGGCTTCAGTCCGGCCAATGCCGGTAGTTGGGACCAGCGCAGCTACGCCGCCTATGTCGACGTGGAAGTGCCAGTTACCACGCGTTGGAGTTTGGGCGCTGCAACGCGTTACGAGCACTTCTCAAGCTTTGGCCAGACCGTGGATGGCAAGCTGTCCTCGCGCTTCGAATTCACCCCGGACTTCGCCCTGCGTGGCTCGGTGTCCACCGGCTTCCGCGCGCCGACACCTGGCCAGCTTTACACCACCAATACCCAGCAGGGCCTGGACACGGTGACGCTGCAGGTGTTCACCTCCGGGCGTCTTTCGCCCAGCGACCCGCTGGCACGCATGTTGGGCGCAAAGGATCTGAAGCCGGAGCAGTCACGCACCGCATCGCTGGGCTTGACCTGGCGCAACGACGCTGGCTTCTCGGGCTCTGTGGACCTGTACGACATCAAGGTAACCGATCGTTTCAGCCAGTCGGCCGCATTCCAGATTCCGGCCGGCGTTGCCAACCCGATGGGTTATACCTCGGTGAGCTACTTCACCAATGACTTCGACACCACTACGCGCGGCATCGATCTGGTTGGAAGCTATGCCACCGAGCTGGGGGCGGGTCGTTTGAACCTGACCGTCGGCTGGAACTACAACAAGACCGAAGTCGACAAGGGCGATACCGGTGTGGCGACCAATGCCAGTCAGCGCGTGGTGTTCGAAGAGCGTCTGCCGCGGCAGAAGGGCACATTCAGTGCCAACTACGACATCGGTAGTTGGAGCGTACTTGGCAAGCTGCGCCATTACGGCGCGTGGACTGATTCCTCGGGCAATGCCACCGGCGATATCTTCCAGCGCTTCGGTGCCATGCAGTTCTTCGATCTGGCAGTGAGCTACCGCATCAATGCGATGCACTCGCTGCGGGTCGGTGCTGACAATGTATTCAACCGCTATCCAGATGAAGCGACCTTCCAGGCCAGCCGCGGTCTGATCTATTCGCGCAACGCACCGTACGACACTGACGGCCGCAACGTCTATGCCGAATACCGGTTGAAGTTCTAAGCATGGATGCCAATCGACGTCGTCTCCTGCGCTCGGCGGCGATGTTGCCGCTGATGGGCGCCGCTGCCGGGGCGTTGGCTTCGGCCAAGCCAACAGCGTCACTGCCAAGCGCACCGGCAGGCAGGTCTGCCGCGCAGTTGGCCACGGATGAGACGTACTGGGCGGAAGTAGCTGCCCAGTACGAGCTCACCGATGAGGTGGTGATGCTGGATAACGGCTATTGGGGAGCCATGGCGCGGCCGGTGTTGCAGGCCTATCAACAGGCCACCGCTGAAGTGAATCAAGGCAATGCCTGGTTTGGCCGTGTCGAGTTCCCGAAGCGGGCGCGTTTGGTGCAACAGCGCTTGGCATCGTTCCTCGGCGTGGGCGAAGACGAGCTGGTACTCACCCGCGGTGCGACAGAAGCCTTGCAGGCAATGATCGGTGGTTACAACCGGCTGCAGCCGGGTGACCAGGTGCTGTATGCCGATATCGACTACGACAGCACCATCACTGCGATGCGCTGGCTGCAGCAGCGGCGCGGGGCTGAGCCGGTGGCGATTGCCCTGCCGGAGCCTTGCGATGCGGCGACGGCAGTGCAGGTCTATGCCGATGCGCTGGCCAGATATCCGCGCCTGAAATTGATGTTGTTGACGCAGGTTAATCATCGCAACGGCGTGCTGCTGCCGGTGGCCGAGATTGCGGCGTTGGCCAAGGCGCGCGGTGTGGATGTGATCGTCGATGCTGCGCATGCGGTGGGTCAGGTGGACATGCAGGTTGGCGAATTGGGGGCTGACTTTGTCGGGATCAATCTGCACAAGTGGATAGGCGCACCGGTAGGCGTTGGTGCGATGTATGTGCGGCGTGGGCGGGTGGCCGATATCGACCCGTACATGGGTGACCCGGATCGCGGTATCGCCAGTCGTATCCATACGGGTACGGCCAATTTCGCGGCCTTCCTTGCTTTGCCGGCGGCCTTGGATTTTCATGCCGCCATCGGTGTGCAGGCCAAGCGCGAGCGTCTGTTGCTGCTGCGCAACCGTTGGCGCGATGGGGTGCGTGAAGTGCAGGGTGTGCAGCTGCTGGGTAGCGATGAAGTAGCGCTTAGTAGTGCGATTTCTTCGTTCCGGCTGCAGGGGCGCACATCGCTTGAGCAGAATGTGGCGATTGCTCGGCAGTTGCTGGAGCAGCACGGTGTATTCACCGTGCACCGGGATGGTCTGGCGGAGGGCGCGTGCGTGCGGGTGACGCCGGGGATATTCACCTCGACCGCGCAGATTGATCGCTTGGTGGATTCAGTGCGGGCGGTAGCAGGAAGCTTGTAGGAGCGGCGTAAGCCGCGAAGCTGACGCGTATTCAATTTCACTGATCAACCGCAATCGAATGATGCGGCTTGATTTTGTGGATTGCAGAAATATCGCCGGGTTGAAGGGATGCCGGCTTCGCGGCTGACGCCTGCCCCAAAAGGAGCGCCGGCTATTGTAGGAGCGGCGTAAGCCGCGAAGCTCACGAGCCGTCAAATCACCGTTTTGGTTGCAATATGGAAATGCGCTTGGCTTATCCGGATCGCGGAAAGTGCGCTGGCCTGATGGGGTGCCAGCTTCGCGGCTGACGCCGCTCCTACAACAGCGCGGTTAGAACTTCAGCCAGCCGGTCAGGGCATGCAGCAGCAGGCCGATCAGGCCGCCTACCAGGGTGCCGTTGTAGCGGATGTATTGCAGGTCACGGCCTACGCTGAGTTCCAGTTGTTCGACCAGTTTCTTTTCATCCCATGCTTTCACGGTCTGGGCGATATGGCTGGTGACGCCACTGCGCAGGCGATTTGTCAGCTTCTCTGCACCGGCCAGCATGTGCTGGTTCAGGGCGTCGCGCAGGGCAGGGTCGTTGCCGATGGTGGTGCCTAGCTTGCCCAGGCTACGCTCCAGATGAGCGGCGAGGGCGGAGTCTTCACGTGATAGGTCCGCACGCAGGTAGTCGTGCACACGTTGCCACAAGCCCTGCACGTAATCCTGCACTGCCGGGTGATCGATCACCTGTTGTTTCAATGCATCGACCTTGGCAGCCAAGGCCGGATCTTCGCGTAGACGGCGGATGTAGTCGGCGATCCACGCAGCGTAGTCCTGGCGCAACGGATGCTCGGGCTGTGACAGGATCGCCTGCAGCTCTTCCAGGCCGGCGCGCGCCAGTCTGTCGGCCAAGGAATCGCCGATCTCGTCGATGGGTTTGACCCAGTCCACGGTGCTGGCCAGCTTCGGCCACTCTTTGCGGATGTAGCGTACGATCAGGGCGGATGCTTGCTGCCGCACCTTGTCGTTGTCCAGCCAGTGGGCGACGCGGGTGAGGCCTTCATCGAGCACGCGCTGATGGCGGTTGTCGGCGGTAAGCAGGCCGAGTAGTTCGCCCGCGGTTCCTGCTGCGTTCCACTGTCGCAACTGGGCAACGACGAAGCCCTGAATGGAACGGCGCACGGCCGCTTCATCGAGCAGGTCCAATGCCTGCACCGCCCAGCCACGCGCCATGCCGGCCAGCATCTTTGCCTGCGCGGGTTGTGCCAGCCATTCGCCCAGGCGGGTAGCCGGGTCGAATACCTTCAGCTTGGCCAGCAGTGCTTCCGGTTCAAGGAAGTGGTCGCGGACAAACACCGCCAGGCTGTCGGCGATGCGCTCCTTGTTGCGCGGAATGATGGCGGTATGCGGAATCGGCAGGTTCAGTGGCCGCCGGAACAGCGCGACCACCGCGAACCAGTCGGCGAGAGCGCCAACAGTAGCCGCCTCACAGAAGGCGCCAACCCAGGCCCACACGCCGCGTTCGCCGTTGACGTGGCTGACGATGAAGCCGGCGAGCATCGCCAGCAGCATCGCCACGGCGTACAGCTTGAGCCGTCGCAGTTGCGCGCGGCGCGGATCGTCCTGTGGGCTCACGGTTTACTCGACGTCCTTCTTGCTCACGGTGCGGCGGAAGCAATGATTGCCGGCTGGATGCGCCCACTCCCCTGCATTGCCGCGTTGGGGGCCCTCCGCGGTGCTGGTGTCGAATTGCGCGCACAACTCGTAATGGGTGGCATCCAAGGCCCGGTAGCGGTAATCGGGCCCGCCAGCAGGGTCCTTGTAGGTCAGGATCATGCCGGGTTGCGCGGCGAGGGCGAGGATGTTGGGCGGTAGTGCGTCGTTCTCGCGCCAGTAGTTGCCGGCTGCTATTTCAAGCGTCCGCAAATGCGATACGCGCGCATCATCCAGCCGCTTGAGTCGCTGTTGCGATGGAGAATCGATGACCCAGACGCCGGCTGCGATTGCTGCTGCAGTGACGATGCCGGTTGCCCAAAGTACGCGGGTGCCCCAAGCGGTACGGCTCATGACTCGACCTCCTCTTGGCGCAGGTCCCATAGGTAGTAACCGAACACGGTGCCGGCGATGACGCCAACCACCAGTACCTTGAGCAGGAAGCGCAGGCTGAGGTCACCGCTTAGCAGGTTGTATACCAGTGCGGTGAGGTCGCCAATCAACACTGTGGCCGCCACGAACAGGGTCAGATAGGTCAACCAACGGCGTACTGGCGACAAACGTTTGATTGGATGCTTGTCCACGTCGCGGCTTACGCGATGGGCGGCGAAGACGAATACCGGGAAGGCAATCACCAGCGCCGAGATCGCCCAGCGGATGCCGCCGCTCAGTCGCATCAGCTGCCAATCCGGATCCGCCGGATCGGGCAGGGCGTACTGGATCAGCTGGAACAGCAGGCTGCCCAGGTTCCAGGCGAAGAAGTACAGCGTGCTGAACAGCACCAGATAGGCGAAGGCTTCGCGCGCCGACAGCGAGGCGCGTGGGCGTGGCACCGGTAGCGGGAAATCCACTTCGGCCCAGCCATCAAGGACGCCGCTGATCTGCTGTTCACTCCAGCCGGCGGCCAGCAATGCGCTGCTGACCTGCTGGCGGCTGTGTCCGCGCATCAAGGCGTCGCGGACAAAGGTTTCAAGTTCGGGAGAGGCCGAGGCCATCACATGCTCCTTGCAGGGATGACCGCAGCCTAGGGTGCCGGCTCAGCGCAATCAAGCGTCGATGGGTTCTTCGACCTGTGCGGCCAGCATGCGCGCGCGCAGTGCATCCAGTTCCATGCGCAGGGCCTGGTTCTCGGCGGTGAGCGAGGTCACGCGTTGGCGCAGGGCCTGCAACTCGGCGCTGTCGCTGCTGCCGTCGAGGCCATCGGCTTCGGCCATGCTCAGCGGCTGTGCATCGTCATCGGCATCGTCACGCGCCGCCTTGGGCTTGCGCTTGGCATCACGCACGCGTTTTGCCGCCTGCTTCAGCTCGTCCTTGCCGCCACGCGCCGCTGCGCGCTGCTCGTCTTCAGGCAGGCTGGCCACAGTGGCTGCCGCGCTGAGCGAGATCGCGCCAACACGCATCGCCTCGATCACTTCGGCGGTGGCGTGGTCGTGGATCTTCTCGATCATCGTTACCTGGCTGGGGCTGAGCTTGGCCTCGCGGGCCAGATCGGCCTTGGACAGCTTGGGTGCCGGATCCCACGGCGGGCTGTCGCTGTCGGCGGCAGCGCTGGGCGCAGCTTCACCTTCGCTCTCGCGGCGCAGTTGCTCCTGCTCGCTGCGGCGGCGGGTCTCCAGAATGTCGCGCTTGCGCAGGGCGAGCACGCCGCGCTGGTAATCGGACACACTGCGACGGCCCAGGTGCTGCTCGATCATCCAAAGGTGAACGTCGTCCATCGACTTGAAGCGGGTGTTCTGCACGGTATTGAAGGCGATGCCGTGCTTGGAACAGATGCCGTAGCGGTTGTGGCCGTCGATCAGTACATCGCCCCAAAGCACCAGTGCGTCGCGGCAGCCCTCGGCCAGCAGACTGCGCTCCAGCGCGTCGTGCTCGTCCTGCGTGAGCGGATCGATATAGGCCTTGAGTTCTTCGTTGACGATGATGTCCATGAGCGATGCCAGAAACGTGGAGCGGCATTGTGAAGCCAGCAAGGGCCACGGCCAACCCTTGTATTTGCGGAAAATAACAGGTTCGTGCCGGTGCGCTACGGTGGCCGGCGTACTATGAACGCCTGCTACAAGGCCTTGCGCACAGGAAACCATCCATGAACAGTCCCCATATCCGCGAACAATGGCAGGTGCTGGCCGACGGCCTGTCGCTGCGTACCCGCGCGTTCATAAACGGCCAGTATGTGGATGCCGTATCGGGCGCTACCTTCGACTGCATCAGCCCGATTGACGGGCGCGTGCTTGGGCGGATCGCCGACGGTGGTCAGCTTGACATCGATCATGCGGTAGCGGCGGCGCGGCGCAGCTTCAACGCCGGTCATTGGGCAGGCTTGAAGCCGGTCAAGCGCAAGCAGGTATTGCTGAAGCTGGCGGCCTTGGTAGAGGCGCATGCCGATGAGCTCGCCCTGCTGGAAACGCTGGACATGGGCAAGCCGGTGGCGCAGGCACGGCAGGTGGATGTCGGCGGGGTGATCCGCTGCATCCAGTGGACCGCCGAAGCAGTGGACAAGCTCTATGGCGAAGTCGCCCCGACCGGCGCCAACGAACTGGGCTTGATCACCCGCGAGCCGCTGGGCGTGATCGGCGCCATCGTGCCGTGGAATTTTCCGCTGCTGATGGCGGCATGGAAGATCGCTCCGGCACTGGCCGCAGGCAATTCCGTGGTGCTGAAGCCTTCGGAGAAGTCGCCATTGAGCGCTCTGCGTTTTGCCGAGCTGGTGAGCGATGCCGGCGTTCCAGATGGTGTTTTCAACGTGGTGCCCGGCAGTGGCAAGGGCGCAGGTGAGCCTCTGGCGCTGCATATGGATGTGGACGGTTTGGTGTTCACCGGCTCCACTGCGGTGGGCAAGCGGTTGCTGCAATGTGCGGGCTTGTCGAACATGAAGCGCGCCTACATGGAATGCGGTGGCAAGAGTCCGAACATCGTGTTTGCCGACGCGCATGATCTGGACAAGGCAGCAGAGGCGGCGGCCAACGCCATTTTCTACAACCAGGGCGAGGTGTGCACGGCAGGTTCGCGTCTGTTGGTGGAGCGCTCAATCAAGGATGCGTTTGTCGCCAAGGTAATCGAGCACGGCCGGCATATGCAGCCTGCGCATCCATTTGAGCCGAAAGCGGCAATGGGCGCGATGGTGGATGAGGCGCAGACCACGCGTGTGCTTGGCTATGTGGAGAAAGGCACCTCGGAAGGCGCGCGGCTGTTGCTGGGCGGCAAGCGTGCAGAAGTCGTTGCTGGCGGGTGTTACATCGAACCAACGGTATTCGATGAAGTCAGCCCGCTACAAAGCATCGCCCGCGAAGAGATATTCGGCCCGGTGTTGTCGGTGATTGCCTTCGATGGAGAGCAACATGCCTTGCAACTGGCCAATGACACCGAGTACGGCCTGGCGGCTGGCGTGTGGACGCGCGATATTTCGCGCGCGCATCGGGTTGCACGCGGCCTGCGTGCAGGCAGCGTATGGGTGAACTATTGGGATGGCGGCGACATGACCGCGCCGTTTGGTGGTTACAAGCAATCGGGCAACGGTCGCGACAAGTCATTGCATGCCTTCGACAAGTACACCGAGATGAAGGCAACCTGGATAAATCTCGAAGGCTGACCGCCCCCTCCCTTTCGCGTAGCGAAGGGGAGGGCTGGGGAGGGGTTGGCTGTTGAGCTTCGGCGCTGACGTTTGAAGCCTTACAAGCAACAGCAAAAGCCAACCCCCTCCCAACCTCCCCCTTGGCTGCGCCAAAGGGGAGGGGCGATGCATGCAGTTTTGCTCCCTCCCCTTGGCCGTGCCAAAGGGGAGGGGCAGCTGTCAGTCCTTCTCCTGCGCAACAACCGCGCCAGTTGTCGGATCCAGCCGCACCTCGACCTTCTCGCCGCTGGCAGTCTTGCCCTTGGCCTTCCACATGCCGTCATCCAGCTTCACATCGCTGACGCCTGTGTAACCTGCGCTGGAAAGCTGCGCGCGGATATCCGCCTCGCTCAACTGCGACACGGCTTTGTCCGGATAGACGGTGCCATTACGTGGATCAAGTTTTACATCAACCTGCTTGCCATCAGCGCTGGTCGCGTCGGCTTCCCACATGCCGTCCTCGAACTTGACGTCTTTGACGTTGGTATAGCCCTGCGCTTCCAACTGCGCGCGTACCTGCGGCGCGGTCAATGCATCCTGGGCCTGGGCTTGGGCGATGCCGCTGCCAGCCAATGTCAGTGCGGCTGCAATCAAGGCAGTACGTAGCGGTCGGTTGTTCATTGGTCTGCTCCTTGGGGTTTCATCGCGCTTCTGGCGCGGAACCAACCCTAACGGCGGCAACCTGTATCGATCCGTGAATTGCTGCTGCGTAGTGCGGCGGCTGCTGGATACGGTTAATCGATGTATACGTGAACGTAAAAAAGTGTTTTCAGAACGTTCACCCCATTCGTGGAGGATGCGTGGGCCAGCGCACAACAACAAGCAGCTGTAGTGCCGAGCCATGCTCGGCAAGGGGCCTCGCCCGTAGGCTGCCCGCTTGCAGGTTTGTAGGAGCGACGTCAGTCGCGAAGCCGATACACCATCTGATCGCAGCGATACTTGCTTCTGATGTGATGCATGCTTCGCGGCTTACGCCGCTCCCACAAGGCCTCACCTGGGTTTGTAGTCAGGTGCCCGGCAACGTTCCATCAGCCGTCAGTCATCGCCACGCTTGCGCAGCTGGCCGGCAAAACGATCCAGCCACTGCGCAAAGCCCTGCAGTACCGCGCCACCCTTGTCCTTGAGCCCAGCCAGCTCGGCTTCCAAGCGCTCGCGGCGGGTGGATTCCCCTTCATTGCTGGGCAGCGGTGGCAGGATGTGGGCGAAGTAGGTGTCGCCCAGGAACTTGTGCAGCAAGCGTTCGCCGATGAAGGGCTCGCCGTTGTTGAGTGCGCGCGCACCCTTGAGCAGGTTGCGGATGTCGTACTGGGTGGGGCTGAGATCGGGCACCTGCTTGGGCAGGTCGAGCAGGCTATAGACCGCGATGCGTGCGGTACGTACCGAGCTCTCCATCGTGAATACCACGTCGTTGGCGGTTTCCACGAACTGGCCAACCAGGGCGAGATTGGTGCTGCCGGCTGGCACCACATGCGGGCGGTCACCCGCTGCGCGTGGCATGAACTGGGCGGTGATGTACGGCATCAACGCCAGGCGCACCTTGGTATGCGGAACGATGGCGTCGAGCTGGTCGGCGATGCCCAGGTGGTGGCACAGCTCGGCTACGATCTCGCGCCCGTTGCACTCCGGCATGGTCTTCTTGACGAAGTTGCCGGGCTGGTCCATCAACAGCGCGTATACCCACATCACCACCGTGTCCTTGGGCTGGCCGGGGAAATGTGGCTGACGGTTGATGGTGACGCTTAATACCCAGTTGGAATCGGTGAAGGTGATGATGCCGCCGGTAGCGGTGCGCCCCGAGGTGGGATCGTTGACCGAGAGCTCACGCAGCTTGTCGACCAGCGGCGATGGCTTGCAGGTGAGGGTTGCCGACTCCCACATCGAGCGATCGATGTCGCCGCAGAACTTGTCGGGTTTGCCGAATACCGGCGATTGGGTAGCGAGGTTTCGCCACAGGCCCCAGCTGCTGCCTTCGGCCGGACCGCCGTGGCGCTTCTTCAACACCGGCACGGTGTCCAGATCACCATACGCGGTGTCCTCGGTCATCGAGCCGGTCAGCGCGATCACCAGATCACGCGGGGCGACGGTGAGGCGACCTTCGCCGTCGTTGCCGCGTGTGTGCAGGGCGGTGACGGTGCGCTGCTCGCCCTGCACATCGAAGTCCATGTCCAGCACCTGCATGCCGAGTTTTACCTGCACCCCCTTCTCACGTAGCAGCTTGATCAGCGGGGTGACGAAGGTGTCGTACTGGTTGAACTTTGGGAAGACCAAGGCCGACATATCGCCAAAGCCGTCTATGGCATCGAGGAAACGATGCATGTAAAGCTTCATCTCCAGCAGGCTGTGCCAGTTCTCGAAGGCGAACATGGAGCGGAACAGGAACCAGAAATTGCTGGCAAGGAAGCCTTCGCTGAAATGATCCTCGATGGTCAGGTCATCGAGTTGGTCCTTGCGCTTGAGCAGCAGGCTCACCACTTCCCATTGCTGCTTGCGGCTCAGGCCGAAGCGGGTGAAGTCGGGTAGCACCTGGCCCTGTTTGTGCATCAGCCGCGACTTGGACCAGTTTGGGTCGGCATCGTTGGCCAGCCGGTATTCGTCCAGCACGCTGAAGCCTTCCGGCAGCTCCAGCGCAGGCACGTCCTGGAACATGTCCCAGAGGTTGTCGTAGTTCCAGTTCATCTCGCGGCCGCCGCGCACGATGTAGCCGTCCTCGGCATTACCGGCGCCATCCAGCGAGCCGCCCTCGATGCCGGCGCCTTCGATGATGGTGATGTTCTCGCCCGGCATATGGCCGTCGCGGATCAGGTAGAACGCCGCTGCCATGCCGGCGATGCCGCCGCCGACGATCCACGCCTTGCGCGTCTGGATGCCCTCGGTCGGCAGTGGTTTGAAACGCTGGTAGTTGCCGACCATGTCCGGTGGCGGCAGCGTGTTGAGGGGTGTGTTGTGCCAGTAGCGGGCGGTGGCGTCGGCTTCGTGCTCGAAACGTGGGTTGGGTTCAGTCATGAGGTTCTCCGGTCTGTGGGGGGAGGTGCACAACGAAGCGTCCCAGCCTAAACAGCGATTGGGCTGGACGGGTTACATATCCGTGAATTGGGGGAACTGCAGGGTGTGATCGTGCGTGAGGCACGATTGAGGGATCAGTGTCGGCAACGCGCACTTTCCTGCAGCAGTGCCGTGCGCAATGCGTCGCGGTCGCGCTCGCTCACTGCGTTCTGGAAATAGTTGACGTCGCGCCGGCTCAGTTTGCAGGGGTCGACTTCGTAGCCGGGCGGCCAGAAACCAAGGTAGTTCGCCACGCCCTGGATCATCTGCCTCGGGCTCATCTGCGGCTTCAAGCGGAAGTAGCGTGGCGCATGTCGAAATGCAGGGTCTTGGTTGAGGCGCCGAAACGGTTGCTGGGCGAAGCTGTCGGCGGTCAGTGGGTTGCCACCAATGGCGCCTTCGGCAAGGGTCAGGTTCAACGGTGCCGGGGCTGGAGCTGCTGCCTGCGCCGAGGTCGGGAGCGGTTGCTGATCGGTCGCTGGCCGGGAACGGGATCTTGCTGAACCCCTCGTTCTGGTGGTTTGCGCAGTTGCGCGCGGGGTTTGCAGGGTGGGTGCTGCGCTCGGAGGGCGCGGCACCCAGCGCAGGCTGGTACGCGGTCCCGCGTCGGGCGAGCTCGGCTGGCGTGGCTGCAGCAGCCATAGCGCGAGGGCTGCATGGACTGCGACGACGGTAATGGCGGCGCTCAGGTGGGCGAGCGGGTGTCGGAATCGTCCGGAAGTGGTCGCCATCGGCAATGCATCCATGCGGGGGGCGATGCTGTGACCGCCATCTGTGCCAATAGTTTCCTGCTCTCAAAGAAATAACGGCGGCGGCGTCAAGCAACGGTGTCGGCTGCAACCAAATGGCGGCCGCTGCGGTGCTGCATGGCAGACTGCGGCCACTATTTCCTCTGTTACGACCATGTCGACCGCCGCCAGCTCCGCCCCTCTGAATTCCCCGCGCCGCGTACTGGCGGCCAGCCTGATCGGCACCACCATCGAGTTTTTTGACTTCTACATCTACGCCACCGCGGCGGTGCTGGTGTTTCCCAAGCTGTTTTTCCCGGAAAGCAGCAATGACGCCGCGCTGCTGCAGTCGTTGGCGACCTTCGCGGTAGCCTTCATCGCGCGGCCGGTGGGCTCGGCGGTGTTCGGGCATTACGGTGACCGGATCGGGCGCAAGGCCACGCTGGTGGCGGCGCTGCTGACGATGGGCCTGTCGACGGTGGCGATCGGCCTGTTGCCGACCTATCACGACATCGGGGTGGTCGCGCCGCTGTTGCTGGCCTTGTGTCGTTTCGGGCAAGGGCTGGGGCTGGGCGGCGAATGGGGCGGGGCAGTGCTGCTGGCGACCGAGAATGCGCCACCGGGCAAGCGTGCCTGGTACGGCATGTTCCCGCAGTTGGGTGCGCCGCTGGGCTTCCTGCTGTCGGCCGGCACCTTCCTGCTGTTGGGGCGGGTTCTGGACGACGCCAGTTTCCTGGCCTGGGGTTGGCGCGTGCCGTTCATTGCCAGTGCGCTGCTGGTGATCGTCGGTCTGTGGGTGCGTTTGAACATCCGCGAGACACCGGATTTCCAGAAGGCGTTGGATCAGGGCCAACGGGTACGCCTGCCGATGCGCGAGGTGCTGGTATCCCACGGCTTTGCGGTGGTTGTCGGCACCTTGGCGGCGTTTGCCACCTTCGTGCTGTTCTACCTGATGACAGTGTTCACGCTGGGTCATGGCACCTCGACTCTGGGTTATGCGCGCGAGGACTTCCTGCTGCTGCAGATGGTCGGCATCCTGTTCTTCGCTGCCGGCATACCGCTGGCTGCGCTATATGGCGATCGTCATGGCACGGTCAAGGCGATGTTGTGGGCGACGCTGGGCATCTTCGTGTTCGGTCTGCTGTTCCAGCCCTTGTTCCAGGCGGGGCATCCGTTGCAGGTGCTGTTGTTCCTGTCGCTGGGCCTGTTTTTGATGGGTCTGACCTACGGGCCCTGCGGCACCATGCTGGCCAGCCTGTATCCGGTGCAGGTGCGCTATACCGGCGCGTCGCTGTCGTTCAATCTGGCCGGCATTCTGGGCGCTGCGCCCGCACCCTATGCGGCAACCTGGTTGGCCGGGAAATTCGGCATTGCTGCCGTTGGCGGCTACCTGTGCATCACCGCCGTGGCAACGGCGTTGGCCTTGCTGGCCATCAGCCGTTGGCAACGGAAGGGTGCCGCAGGGACGCCGTAAGTCGCGACTATTGCCGGTCCCACACAAGACCGGCGACGTGTGCGCCTTGCGGCGTTCCTGCAGCGATAAAAACGCAGGAACGGCGGGGAGGGGATATCTGGGGGGATGTCTGCAGCCTCGCCGTTCCTGCAAAGCGATTCAGCGGAACAGGCGCTTCAGCGTACGTCCCAGCCAGCTGCCTTCCTGATGATCCTTGGCGAACTGGTTGAGGTGCCGCTTGACGTGCTCGGCATAGGCCTTGTCGTCACCGCGGATATGGTTGAACAGCCAGCGTGACAACATGTTGCGCAGCTCGTCGGTGACGTCTTCGCCGGACTGGAAGCGCATGCGGTACTCGGAGACGCGCTTGCCAAACACCTCATGCACACGCTTGTGCGCGGCGCAGAACGGGTAGCCGGCCTCTTCCATCAGCTCTTCTTCGAAGGCGAAGTGCGACATGGTGTAGTCCACCAGTTCGTCGATGACTTCAGCCACGGCGACCTGCTCCAGGCTTTTCTGGGCGACGTGAAGGTGGTTGAGCATCTCCACGATGCGCATGTGCTGATGGTCGATGACCTCCACACCCGTATTGAGATCGTCCTGCCAAATCAGTAGTGCCACCGCCACTTCTCCCTCGTGTGCTTTGAGCTGCACTGTAGGGAGCGGGTCGGGCAGGCGCGTTGATCTGGATCAATGCCTGCAGCGAGGCGTCGATTTCATTCAGATATCAGGGTGATGGGCTTCAGTGTGTATCGGCGCTGCAGACGCGGTTGCGTCCGCCAGCCTTGGCCAGATACAGCTGACGGTCGGCTTCGGTGATCAGCTGATGCAGGTTGCCGCTGCGCAGTGGCATGCGGCAGACGCCGATGCTGATCGTCATGCTCAGGATGTTGTCGCCGAACGGGAGTTGTAGATCAGCCACTGCTTGGCGCACCTTCTCGAAGTGGGCGGCACTGGTGGCAGCGTCCATGCCGCTGACCATCAGGCAGAACTCCTCGCCGCCAAAGCGCGAGCTGATGTCCTGACTGCGGGTATTGGCTTGCAGCACCGAGGCGACGGCACGGATGGCCTGGTCGCCGGCTTCGTGACCGAGGCTGTCATTGATGTGCTTGAAGTGGTCGATGTCGACCATGGCCACGGCGACCATGCCGCCGTTGTTGACCGCACCCAGATGGCGCTGGCTCTGCTCGAGGAAGCTGCGGCGGTTGGGCAGGCCGGTCAGGAAGTCACGCGTGGCCAGATCCTGCAATGTGCCGATCAGTTCCAGCTGGTCCACGTTCTGCGAGACACGGCAGAAGAACTCTTCGCGCGAGAACGGTTTGCGCAGGAAATCGTTGGCGCCGTTCTTGAGGAAGCGCGGTATCAGCGACGGGTCCGAATTGCCGGAGATGCCGATCACCGCCACCTTGTCGCGCGCACGCAGCGCACGTAGCCGTCGGGTCAATTCCACGCCTTGCATGCCGGGCATTTCCTCGTCGACGATGACCAGACGAATCGCCGGGTCGGCCTCGATCGCGCGTAGCGCCGAGTGACCGTCGTCGGCTTCGATGACGTGGTAGCCGTACATGGTCAGCAGGGCGGAGGCGTAGGCGCGGGCCGAGGGTGAGTCGTCCACCACCAAGGCGGCGATGCGGCGGTTGCGTTCCATGCGCTGCACCAGCCAGACCAGATAGTCGATGCTGCCTGGCGTGTTCTTCAACACGTAATCGATGATCTGCTGCTGCAGCACGCGCTTGCGCAGGTCCTCGTCATAGACGCTGCTGACCACGATGGTCGGCAGGCCGCGATTGACGAAGTATTGCACCACCTGATCGCGGTCACCGTCGGCCAGCACCAGCCCGGTCAGGACCAGGAACCAGCCATCCTCGCGATCCAGCAGCTCACCGGCCTCGGCCAGGCTGGAGGCCACGCTGACAGGCAGCTCCAGCCGTTGTTCGATGGCCTCGCGCAGCATCGTGGTGAAGGTGCGTGAGTTCTCCACCAGCAGGATGCGCTGGGGCAGGGGCGCGATCGACGGACTGTCGAAGGCGGCCTGTGGCGTACTGGCTACGGTGGCGAGGGATGGGAGCATCGGAAGGTGTAGCGGCGGCAAGCGTAAGAACTTGAGCGGAAATCGGCAATGACCGGGCTCGACCGGGCGAAGCAAGCTGTTTCCAATCCCAGCTGCTGATTTGTCACTCCCGGCTTCACATCACCACAACAGATCCCGCAGCTTGTACCAGGACATTGCAGCCACCAGCATCGGCATGCGCAAGACCTTGCCGCCGGGGAATACACCGTGCGGGATACGTTCGAATACATCCAGCCGTTGCGCCTGGCCGGCAATGGCGGCGGCAATCACTTCACCGGCCAGACCGGTGCTGGCCACGCCGTGGCCGGAAAAACCCTGCGCGAAGTACACGTTCGGGGTGATCCGGCCCCAATGCGGGGCGCGGTTGCGGGTGATGTCGATATAGCCGCCCCACACGTATTCCATCTCCACGTCAGCCAACTGCGGGAATACCCGCCGCATGCGCCGGGTCATGCTGGCACGCAGGCCTGGCGGCGGCAGTGCCGAGTAATTGGCCTGGCCGCCAAACAGCAGGCGGTGATCGCGGCTGAGCCGGAAGTAGTCCAATGCCCAGTTCACATCGGCCACAGCCATGTCATTGCGAATCAACGCCTTGGCACGACCGGCGCCCAGCGGCTGGGTGGCGCCGATGTAGGTGCCGACCGGCATCATCCGGGTTTCCAGTTCGGGCGCGATGTCCTGCAGCCAGGCGTTGCCAGCCAATACGACGAAGTCGGCGTCGACCCGGCCATGAGTGGTGATCAATGCAGGCTGCGGGCCGCGTTCCAGCCGGATGACCGCCGATTGCTCGTGGATGGTCACTCCGGCGGCCTCTGCAGCCTGGGCCAGGCCCTGCGCATAGGCCAGCGGATGCAGATGGCCGCTGGCGGCGTCATAGACCGCGCCCAGATAGCGTTCGCTGGCCAGTTCCTGCTGCAGGCGCGGCCGATCCCACCATTCCAGCGGGTAGTCGTAGCGCTGCGCCATGCGCTCGATGTCGCTGCGCAGGGCGCGTTCCTGGCGCGGCTGGATCGGCACGCTGGCATGGCCGTCGCGCCAGTCGCAGTCGATGCCGTGTCCGGCGATGCGCTGCTTGAGCATGTGCATGCCATCGCGCGAGAAATCGAACAGCAGGCGTGCATCGGCATCGCCTACCAGCGCCTCAAGCGTGTCCTGCTCGCAGCCGTAGCCAACGATGGCCTGGCCGCCATTGCGGCCTGAGGCACCCCAGCCGACGCGCTCGGCCTCCAGTACGGTGACCTTGTAGCCTTTTTCGGCCAAGGCCAGCGCGGCGGTCAGGCCGGTATAGCCGGCGCCGAGCACGGCCACGTCGGCGCGCGCCTGCCCACGCAGGGGCGCACGTAGCGGAAGTTCGGGTTGGCTGGCGGCGTACCAGCTCGGGGGATATACGGATGCAGCGGCGTCCACGGACATCAGGCCGAATCAGGGGCGGGAAGTGTAACGACCCCGGCGTGTGCGGCGTGCGCATGCCGGTGAAGAATATGTGTAGTGTGCCCTGCGTTACTTGAATGCTGGATGGCGCTTGGTTGCCTAAACAGCGAGGCAGGGGTAGCGTGCTGACACGTCTCATGAGCTTTACCCATGGCCAGTCTGCCGCTGGTCGGCTTGCCTACCGACAGCAAACCGATCGGGTCCCATCCGTTTCTTGTTGTTGGCGAAAAGTATGTGCGCGCCGTTGTTGACGGCGCGCAGGCCACGCCACTGCTGCTGCCGTTGTTGCAGCCGCCGCTGCCGGCCGAGGCTTGGCTGGCGACGCTGGATGGTCTGCTGCTGACCGGTGCAACCAGCAATATCGAGCCGCACCACTACGATGGCGGCGACAGCTGGCCGGGTAATCCGCATGATCCGGCGCGCGATGCCAATGTGTTCGGGCTGATCCCGCAGGCACTGGCGCTGGGCATGCCGATACTGGCCATCTGCCGTGGTTTCCAGGAGGTCAATGTCGCCTTTGGCGGCAGCCTGCATCCGAAAGTACATGAAGTACCCGGGCTGGCTGATCATCGTGAAAACCCAGCGTCATCGTTGGAAGTGCAATATGGGCCTGCGCACACGCTGCACTTGAGCCCGGGCGGTTTGCTGGCCGACATCGCCGGCAGCGGCGAGGTGATGGTCAACTCGGTGCACGGACAAGGTGTTGCCAGACTCGGCGAAGGCCTGCAGGTTGAGGCCCGAGCGCCGGACGGGCTGATCGAAGCGTTTCGTGGCACTGGCCCGTCGTTCCTGCTCTGCCTGCAGTTCCACCCGGAGTGGCGGGTTACCGAAAACCCGTTCTATCTGGGCATTTTCCAAGCCTTCGGCGAGGCCTGTCGCCGCTATCGGTTACACAAACAAGTTGGTTCCCCATGACTTCGCGCCCCCGCACCCGCAGCCGTAAAACCGCCACCGCCGTCCAGGAAGAAAGCCTGCTGCTGCGCTGGCTCAAGGAGCGGCACATCACCGAGGTCGAATGCCTGGTGCCGGATATCACCGGCAACGCACGCGGCAAGATCATCCCGGCCGACAAGTTCTCGCACGATTACGGCACGCGCCTGCCAGAGGGCATCTTCGCCACCACGGTGACCGGCGAATACCCTGACGATTACTACGAGCTGACCTCGCCGGCCGACGCGGACATGATCCTGCGCCCGGACCCGGACACCGTGCGCATGGTGCCGTGGGCTACCGATCCAACCGCGCAGATCATCCACGACTGCTACACCAAGAGTGGCCAGCCGCATGAGCTGGCACCACGCAATGTATTGCGGCGCGTCTTGGCTGCGTATGAGGAGCTTGGGCTGAAGCCGGTGGTTGCGCCGGAAGTGGAGTTCTTCCTGGTGCAGAAGAACACCGATCCGGATTTCCCGCTGCTGCCGCCTGCTGGCCGCTCCGGTCGCCCGGAAACCGCACGTCAGTCGTATTCGATCGATGCGGTCAATGAATTCGATCCCATCCTCGATTTGATGTACGACTATTGCGACACGATGAAACTGGACGTGGACACCTTGATCCACGAATCCGGCGCCGCGCAGCTGGAGGTTAATTTCACCCATTCCGACGCGATGTCGCTGGCCGATCAGGTATTCCTGTTCAAGCGCACCATGCGCGAGGCGGCGCTGCGCCACGGCATCTATGCCACCTTCCTGGCCAAGCCGATGGAGACCGAACCCGGCAGCGCCATGCACATCCACCAGAGTTTGGTGCGCATTGCCGATGGCCGCAATGTGTTCGCCGGCCACGCCGAAGGCGAGTACAGCGAAACCTTCGACAACTACCTGGCTGGCCTGCAGAAGTACGTGCCGGCGGCGATGGGCTTCTTCGCCCCGAACGTGAACTCCTATCGCCGGCTGGTGTTTGGCGAGGTATCGCCGAGCAATGTGGAGTGGGGCTTCGACAACCGCACCTGCGGCCTGCGTGTGCCGATGGACAGCCTGGAGAACAACCGCGTGGAGAGTCGCTTTGCCGGCTCCGACGCCAATCCCTATCTGGCGATGGCGGCTACGCTGGCCTGCGGCCTGCTGGGCATCCGCGAGAAGCTGACGCCGACCACCCCGATCAGCGGCAACGCCAAGGAACTGGGCTACGAACTGCCGCGCTCGCTGGGCGAGTCACTGGATGCGCTTGAGGGCTGCGAAGCCCTGCAGGAGTTGCTGGGGCGCCGTTTCTGCCGTGCCTATGTTTCGGTCAAGCGCAAGGAATACGAGACCTTCTTCCGCGTGATCAGCTCCTGGGAGCGCGAGTTCCTGTTGCTGAATGTTTGATCGGCACAGATATTGTGGGAGTGGCGTAGGTTTGTAGGAGCGGCGTAAGCCGCGAAGCTCGTAGGCTGTCAGGTCGCGGGTATCTCTGGGGCTGAGCCTATGTCAGCTTCGCGGCTCACGCCGCTCCTACGGCTTGTCTCCCTCCCTTTTGCGCAGCAAAGGGGAGGGTTGGGGAGGGGTAGGCCTTGCTCCGGCTGTTGCGGCAGTGGCTTCGCGGCTCACGCCGCTCCCACAACCAGCAACCCACCTTCTACACACGAAGCCGCCGCAGATGGGACAATATGCCCACCTCCCGGCTTGGCCGGTCCCCCATACCGCTCCCGGATCACACTGGAGAACCCATGAATCTGCGCATTCTGACCGTTGGTGTCGCCATTTCCCTGCTTGCTGCCTGCGGCGGCAAGGAACCCGGCGCCAAGCCCGCTGAAGGCGGCGAGGCCAAGGTCCTCAATGTCTATAACTATTCGGACTACATCGCCGAAGACACCATTCCGAACTTCGAGAAGTCGACCGGCATCAAGGTCACCTACGACGTGTTCGACAGCGACGAGATGGTCGAGACCAAGTTGCTGACCGGTGACAGTGGTTACGACATCGTGGTGCCGACGCTGAACTTCTTCGGCCGCCAGATCCAGGCCGGTGTGTTCCTGCCGCTGGACAAGAGCAAGATCCCGAACCTGGCCAACCTCGACCCGGCAGTGATGCAGCGCATCGCCGGCCAGGACCCGGGCAACCAGTACGGCGTGCCGTACATGATGGGCAGCACCGGCATCGGCTACAACGTGGCCAAGCTGAAAGAGCGTTTTGGCGGCAGCGCCGAGATCGCCAACAGCTGGGACCTGGTGTTCAAGCCGGAAAACATCGCCAAGATGAAGGATTGCGGCGTGACCCTGCTGGATACCCCGGCCGACATGATCCCGGTGGCCCTGCATTACCTCGGCGAAGATCCGCACAGTGCTGACCCGGCCGTGCTGCAGAAGGCGGCTGACTTGCTGAAGTCGATCCGCCCGTACGTGCAGAACTTCCACTCCTCGCAGTACGTGGGTTCGCTGGCCAATGGCAGCACCTGTCTGGTGGTCGGCTGGTCGGGCGACATCATCCAGGCCCGCGACCGCGCCGAAGAGGCCAAGAACGGCGTCGAAGTGGCGTATTCCATCCCGAAGGAAGGTGCACCGCAGTGGTTCGACATGCTGGCCATCCCCAAGGACGCCAAGCACCCACAGAACGCCTACGCCTTCATCAACTACCTGCTGGAGCCGGAGGTAGCGGCCAAGAACACCAACGTGACCCACTACGCCAACCCGGTGAAGTCGGCTACCTCGCTGGTTGATCCGGCCATCCGTGACGACAAGACCATCTATCCGGCCGAGGATGTGGCTGCCAAGATGTTCACCTATGCGATCAACACCCCGGAGACGGACAAGCTGTACACCCGTCTGTGGACCGAGGTTAAGACCGGTCGTTGATTTCCGGCAGGTTTAGCGCCTGAATCTTTACAACGCCTCCCTCTTGCAGGGAGGCGTTGTTGTTTGTGGCGTTCGCGGCGTGTCGGTTGCCAGTGGGGAAGACAAGGCCGGGCTTGTCTCCCTCCCTTTGGCGCAGCCAAGGGGAGGGCTGGGGAGGGGTGCTTTGCAGCTCAGCCTCCGGCCTTTGCAGCTCCAGGAGCAACAGCAAAAGCCACCCCCTCCCAACCTCCC
This sequence comes from Stenotrophomonas sp. STEN020, assembly GCF_056760195.1. Lineage (NCBI taxonomy): Bacteria > Pseudomonadati > Pseudomonadota > Gammaproteobacteria > Lysobacterales > Lysobacteraceae > Stenotrophomonas > Stenotrophomonas sp. STEN020. The sequence goes on along the minus strand of NZ_JBRREI010000012.1, from coordinate 57,645 downwards.
CCTTGGCTGCGCCAAAGGGGAGGGGCGCCCCAACCGCCACAGCCAGCGGTGTCGCCAGCAAAATCAGGGGGCTACACTACGCGCGTTTGTTCATCTGCCTGCTTCCGGAGCCCTACATGCCCGTTGACGCCAAGCCAGAGGCCATCGCTTTGAACAGCGAGCCCGGCTACCTGTCCATCCGCGATCTGCGCAAGGAATTCGATGGTTTCGTCGCCGTCGATGACGTCAACCTTGATGTGCGCAAGGGCGAGATCTTTGCATTGCTGGGCGGTTCGGGCAGCGGCAAGTCCACCTTGCTGCGCTGCCTGGCCGGCTTTGAAACCCCGACCAAGGGCACGATCCTGCTCGACGGCCAGCCGATCACCGCGCTGCCGCCGTACGAGCGGCCGATCAACATGATGTTCCAGTCCTATGCGCTGTTCCCGCACATGACGGTGGAGCAGAACATCGCCTTCGGCCTGAAGCAGGACGGCATGGCCAAAGACGCCATCACCCGCCGTGTCGGCGAGATGCTGGAGCTGGTGCAGCTGCAGAAGCTGGGCAAGCGCAAACCGCACCAGCTTTCCGGCGGCCAGCAGCAGCGTGTGGCCCTGGCCCGCTCGCTGGCGAAGAGCCCGAAGTTGCTGTTGCTGGACGAGCCGATGGGCGCGCTGGACAAGAAGCTGCGCTCGAAGATGCAGCTGGAGCTGGTCAATATCATCGAGCAGCTCGGCGTGACCTGCGTGATGGTCACCCACGACCAGGAAGAAGCCATGACCATGGCCACCCGCATCGCGGTGATGGACCAGGGCTGGATCCAGCAGATCGGCAAGCCGGATGACATCTACGAGCAGCCGGCCAACCGTTTCGTCGCCGGCTTCATCGGCTCGGTGAATTCCTTCGAAGGCGTGATCGACGAGGATCTGCCCGAATACGTCACTGTGCGCACCGCCGACTTCCCGGCGCCGATCTACGTCGGCCACGGCATCACCGGCTACGAAGGCCAGCCGGTAGCCTTCGCGCTGCGTCCGGAGAAGGTGCATATCGCCAAGGAAGAACCGGAAGGTGACACCAACAAGGCGTTTGGCGTGGTCGAGGACATTGCCTACTTCGGCAGCCACTCGGTCTACCACGTGCGTCTGCCCAGTGGTGCCAAGATCCTGTCCAACTTCGCCAACATGAAGCGCTGGGACAGTGACGGCATCACCTGGAACGATGAAGTGTGGGTGTCCTGGGACGACAACGACGGCGTGGTGCTGACCTCATGAGCGCGACTACTCCACTCACCAGCGGTTGGCGGCGTTGGCTGCCGGGTGCGCGCGCGGGTGTGATCGGCGTGCCGTATCTGTGGCTGTTGCTGTTCTTCGCGATCCCGTTCCTGATCGTGTTGAAGATCTCCTTCGCCAAGATGGCGGTGGCGATGCCGCCGTATACCTCCATCGTGGAATACGTGGACAGCGCGTTCACGGTCAATCTCAACCTGGGCAACTACACCGCGCTGTTCACCGACAGCCAGTACATAGTGGCCTACCTGAGCTCGATCAAGATCGCGGTGATCTCCACGTTGCTGACCTTGTTGATCGGCTACCCGATGGCCTACGTGATCTCGCGCATGTCGCCGTCGGCGCGAAACATCGCGATGATGCTGGTGGTGCTGCCGTCGTGGACCTCGTTCCTGATCCGCGTCTATGCCTGGATCGGCATCCTCGACAGCAATGGTCTGATCAATCGAACCTTGATGAGCATCGGTGTGATCGACGAGCCGATACGCATGCTCTACACCCCGTTCGCGGCCTACGTCGGGATCGTCTACTGCTATCTGCCGTTCATGGTGCTGCCGCTGTACGCCAACCTGGTCAAGCTCGACAATCGCTTGTTGGAAGCGGCCTACGACCTCGGCGCCAAGCCCTGGCAGGCATTCCTGCGCATCACCTTGCCGCTGTCGCGCAGCGGCATCATTGCTGGTTGCATGCTGGTGATGATCCCGGCGGTGGGTGAATTCGTGATCCCGGAAATGCTCGGTGGCCCGGATACGCTGATGATCGGCCGGGTGCTGTGGGGCGAGTTCTTCAACAACCGCGACTGGCCGCTGGCCTCGGCGGTGGCGATCGTGATGCTGATCCTGCTGCTGATCCCCATCATCATCTTCAACCGTTCGCAGCAGCGTGAGCTGGAAGGGAAGCTGGCATGAGCATGACCCGGCGTAGTTCCTGGTTGGGTTGGAGCGTTCTGCTGCTCGGCTTCGCCTTCCTGTACCTGCCGATCCTGTTGCTGATGGTGTACTCGTTCAACTCCTCGCGGCTGGCGACGGTATGGGCGGGCTTCTCCACGCAGTGGTACGGCGAGTTGTTCCGCGACCGGCAGCTGCTGCAGGCGGCCTGGATCAGCATCAAGATCGCGTTCTGGACCGCCTCGGCTTCGATGGTGATCGGCACCATGGCGGCGATGGCGATGACGCGCTTCAAGCGTTTTCCCAGCAAGACCATCTTTGGTGCGCTGGTGACCGCGCCGCTGGTGATGCCGGAAGTGATCATCGGCCTGTCGATCCTGCTGATGCTGGTGTCGATGGGGGGACTTTTCGGCCTGCCGTCCAAGGGCGTTGTGGCGATCTGGATCGCGCATGTGACCTTCACGATTTCCTTCGTCACGGTGGTGGTGTCCTCGCGCCTGCAGGAGCTGGACCGTTCGCTGGAGGAGGCGGCGATGGACCTGGGTGCCAACCGGCTCAAGGTGTTCTTCCTGATTACCTTGCCGATCATTGCCCCGGCGCTGCTGTCCGGCTGGCTTTTGGCCTTCACCTTGTCGCTCGATGACGTGGTGATTGCCAGCTTCGTCGCCGGCCCCAGCTCGACCACGCTGCCGATGAAGATCTTCGCCTCGGTGCGCATGGGTGTAAGCCCGAAGATCAACGCGCTGGCCACGCTGATGGTGCTGGCAGTATCGACGGTAGCGGTCTTGGGTTGGTGGATATCGGCCCGCGCCGACAAGCGACGCCAGCGCGACATGCAGCTGGCGCTGCAGGAAAACGGCTGAGAGGTACTGTAGTGCCGAGCCATGCTCGGCAGAGGCTTCACCAGCAATGCCCATGTAGTGCCGAGCCATGCTCGGCAGAGGCTTCACCAGCAATCCATCATCAATTGTGGGAGCGGCGTAAGCCGCGAAGCTGGTGATTCATCAAATCGCCACGATTTGGGTGATCTCAACATTGCCAGCTTCGCGGCTGACGTCGCTCCCACAATGATGGGAGTGGCTGATGGATCCTTGGTAAAAGCCCCTGCCGAGCATGGCTCGGCACTACAGGGCTGCTTGGGATTTACCTGCGCGCAACATTCGCGGCGCTACCATTCCTGCATTCGTTGAATGCAGGTGAGTCCATGGCGTCGTATCAGACTATCAATCCCTTCAATGGCGAGATCGTGCGCACGGTCGAGCTGCTGACTGCTGCCGCGATCGAACAGCGTCTGGCTTCAGCTGAATCGGCGTTCCCACACTGGTCGGCATTGTCGCTGCAGCAGCGCGGCGACTATCTGCGCAAGGTCGCAGCAGTCCTGCGTGAGCGTCGCGACGAGATCCAGCGCGTAATGACTTCCGAGATGGGCAAGTTGCGCCGTGAGGCCTTGGCCGAGATCGAGAAGAGCGCCGTCGGTTGCGAGTACTACGCTGACCACGCTGCCGACTACCTGAAGCCGCAGCCGATCCCAACCGAAGCCCAGCGCAGCTACGTCATCTACCAACCTGTCGGTTGCGTGATGGCGGTGATGCCGTGGAATTTTCCGATCTGGCAGGTGATCCGCTTCCTTGCCCCAGGCTTGATGGCTGGCAATGTCGCCCTGCTCAAGCACGCCAGCAATGTGCCCGGCTGTGCGGATCTGCTGCGCGAGGTTGTTGCTGCTGCCGGCATTCCGGACGGTGTGTTCGACGTTCTGCATATCGACAACGATCAGGCGGCGGACGTGTTGCGTGATCGGCGGATCAAGGCGGTTACGCTGACCGGTAGCGAGCGCGCAGGGCGGTCGATCGCGGCGAACGCCGGTGACCAGCTGAAGAAGTGCGTGATGGAACTGGGTGGCAGCGATGCCTTCGTGGTGCTGGATGACGCCGATCTGGACCTTGCTGCGGCTGCGGCAGTGCGGTCGCGTTTCGACAATGCTGGCCAGACCTGCATCGCGGCCAAGCGCTTCATCCTGGTCGACTCCATTGCTGATGCTTTCGTGCAGCGTTTCGTCGAAGCTGCGCAGACGCGTGTTTACGGCGATCCGCAGGAAGATGCGAGCACGCTCGCGCCGATGGCGCGCGCTGACCTGCGCGAGGAACTGCACAAGCAGGTGCGCGCCAGCATCGACAAGGGTGCAAAGGTGCTGCTGGGTGGCGAAGCGGTTGCCAGCAGCAACGCAGGCTACCAGGCCACGATTCTGGACAACGTTGGGCCCGGCATGCCGGCATATGACCAGGAGTTGTTCGGGCCAGTGGCGGCCATCATCCGGGTCAAGGACGAGACCGAGGCCGTGCGCGTCGCCAATGACACCAGTTTCGGTTTGGGTGGCAGCGTATGGACACGCGACGTGCTGCGCGGCGAAAACGTTGCCGTGCAGCTGCAATGCGGCGCGGCCTTCGTCAATTCAGTGGTGAAGAGCGATGCGCGGTTGCCATTCGGCGGCACCAAGCGATCTGGATTCGGGCGTGAGTTGGCGGGGCCGGGTATTCATGAGTTCATGAACATCAAAACGGTCTATGTGGCCTGACGGCAGAGGTTGTAGGAGCGGCGTGAGCCGCGAAGCTGGCAACCCTTAAGCGCCCACGAAAACCTGCAACTGCAGTGACCCAGATTGCAGGCTGGGCAGCGTTTTGACGATCAGTAGCTTCGCGGCTTACGCCGCTCAGACATGGGCTGCTAGTAAAGCCTCTGCCGAGCATGGCTCGGCACTACGGATGCAGCTCCCTCCCTTTGGCCGAAGGCCAAGGGGAGGGTTGGGGAGGGGTAGCGCTCTGCGGCTTCCGATCTTGCAGTGGCTTCGCGGCATACGCCGCTCCTACAAAGGGCGCCGCCGCTCCAATCACCCAAACGGCTGGTCGATGGACCGGCTCTGCGGGGTCATCAGCGCGGCACCGTCCTCGGTGACGTAGAGGATGTCTTCCAGGCGCACGCCGAAGCGGTCGGGGATGTAGATGCCGGGTTCGTCGCTGAAGGTCATGCCCGGTTCCAGCAAGTGCTTGTTGCCGCGTACCAGGTAATCCCATTCGTGCATGTCCAGGCCAATGCCATGGCCCAGACGGTGGCTGAAATAGCGGTAGTCCGGGCCGTAGCCGGAATCGCTGATCACCTTGCGGGCAGCTGCATCCACATCGCCCATCGCCACGCCCGGGCGTGCGGTATTCAATGCCGCCGTCTGTGCCTTCAACACGATGTCGAATACCTTGCGGATCTCGTCGTTGGGCTGGCCCAGCACCACGGTGCGGGTGATGTCGCTGGTATAGCCACCGGCGCGGCAGCCACCGTCGAAGATGATTGGCGTGCCTTCGACCAGGTGCTGCGGTTTGTCCGAGCCATGTGGTGAGGCGGTGTACTTGCCGACGTTGACGCTGGCATCGCCATTCAGGCCGGTACGCGCGTAGGCCATGGCCAGCAGGCCGCTGATGTCCTGCTCGGTCATGCCCGGCTTCAAGGCCTTCCAGACTGCTTCATATACCGCCAGCGTGGCTTCATTGGCCAGCTTCATCAATGCCAGCTCGGCCGCACTTTTTACCCGCCGGCAGCCGGATACCACCGGCCATGCTGGTACGACCTTGGCCTGCGGCAGAGCATCGGCAATGCCCTTGGCGCGGAAGTAGGGCACGGCTTCTTCCATGCCCAGCGTGCCGGTGGCAAGGCCCATGTCACGCAGCACCTTGGCGACCAGGGCGTAGGGGTCCTCATCTTCCTGCCAGCCGCGCACATCGTTGCCGAGCTTGATCTGCTCCAGCGTGCGTACGCGCTCGAACTCCGGTGTCACGTAGACCGGCTCGCCCTTGCGCGGCAGGATCACCCCGGTAAGGCGTTCGCTGTCCCACCAATGCATGCCGGTGAAATAAGTCAGCGAGCTGCCAGCGCCAATGAACACCGCATCGATGCCGTGCTCGGCCATCAGTCGCTGGGCCTTGGCCACGCGCGCGATGCGCTCGTCATTGCCAATTGGTACAACCTGCGCAGCGACTGATTTCAGGGCGCGCATTGATTCGGGCAAGGCGTTGTCGTTGCTGCTGGCAGTCTGCGCCGATGCCAGTTGCGACAACGGCAGCGCGGCGGCGCTTGCAATCAGCGTGTTGCGCAGGAAATTACGGCGTGCAGGATTGGAGTGGTCGTGCTGCATGGTTGCTCTCTCGAAAGACGAAGTGGCTGATCAAAGCCAGCCGGAACGTTTGAACAGGCGGTACAACACCACGCAGATCACGCCGACGCCAAGCATCAGCAGCGGATAGGCGAAGCGCCCGGCCAGTTCCGGCATATGCGCGAAGTTCATGCCGTACCAGCTGGTGACCAGGGTTGGTGCAGCCAACAGCGCTGCCCAGGCACCGAGCTGCTTGACCGTCTCGCCCTGCGCCAGCGTCACCAGCGACAGGTTGACGCTCAGCGCGGTGCCCAGCATTTCGCGCAAGGTGTCGATGGCTTCGTTGACACGGGCGGCGTGGTCCTGCACATCGCGCAGATAGAGCCGCACTTCTTCGTTGATCAACTGCGCCTGGTTGCGCTGCAGCTGGGCCAGGGCATCCTGCAGTGGCGCAACCGCCAAACGCATCTTGTTGAGCTCGCGCTTGAGTTCATACAGGCGGATCACCGTGCGCCGCTCATAGGTGTCGGCGAAGATGTTTTTCTCCAGCAGGTCCAGGGTGTCGCGGAAGCTGTCGGTGATCGGCAGGTAATGATCGACCACCGCATCCAGCACCGAGTACAGGCAGAACGAGGGGCCCATCGCCAGTAGCTCGGGCTCCTGCTCCAGCCGCGCGCGCACTGGCGCATACGACAACGAGGCGCCGTGGCGGACCGTCACCAGGAAGCGCGGGCCGAGGAAGGCATGGGTTTCGCCGTAGCGGATGCGCTCATCCACGACCTGGGCGGTGTGCACCACCACGAACAGGGAATTGCCGTAGGTTTCGATCTTGGGCCGCTGGTGCGCCTTGCGGGTGTCTTCGATCGCCAGTGGATGCAGGTCGAATTCTTCCTGCACCTTGTCCAGGATGGCGTCACTGGGCTCGTACAGGCCGACCCAGACGAAGCCCTTGGCATCATCGGCGAGCACGTCGCTGATGCTGTCCAGGTCCAGCGGGCGCTGTGTGCCGTCGGCACCGTACCAGGTGCAATTGATCACGCAGGCCGGGTTGGCCTGGGCGGGAGTTGGAGTGATGCCGGTAGTCATCCCGGCATCGTGCCTCAGCTGGCCGGTAACGCCAAGCTGCGGCGCCCCAAGATCAGTGCCAGTGCGACGTGGATGGGCAGCAGCAGCACGATCCACTGCATGTTGAACTGCGCCTGCAGCGACAGCCAATGCAGCGGCAACGCCAGCAGCGCAATGCCGGTCATCAGCCACAGGACGACCCTGAACCAGGCGCGCGGTTGACGCCCGCGCAGCAGACTCCATGCGCCGGGAATCAACAACAGCGCTAGCGGGCTGAGCAGCAGCAGGTTGCGGTTGGCCCAGGCGGCTTGGTGTTCGCTGAAGCCCCACAGGAAGGTCAGCAGGCCACCGGCAACGCCGCAGAACAGCCAGAACGGCAGGGCAAGGCCGCCAATCAGGCGTGGCTTGCGGCGTGCGGCGTACAGCGCAGCGGCGACGGCAAGACCGACCAGCAACCACGGCCACCAGGAGCGCTGTTGTTCTTTTGGTTCGGGCGGCAGACGTTGCGGCAGCAGTTCCTGCTCGGCCTGTACCAGCGGCCGGCCTTCGCTGTTGCGCACCTCGCGCAGGCTGTCGGCCAGACGCATGGGGACGAAGGCTTCCTGCCAGCGCGACAGTGGCTGGTCGGCATTCGGGCCCAGGCCGATGTCAAAGCCCAGCCACATCCACAGCGAAGGCGAGGCCAGTCGCACCGACTCGCTGCGGTAGCTGTTGCCACGCGAGCGGCCGGCCAGCTGCGATTGCAGCGCGCCGCCCATGGCCTGGTCCAGGCTGTCGCGCACCATGGTGGCGCAGTTGGCGGTGAAGTAGTCGTAGCGGTAGCGCGCGTTCTCGGGCTTGGCCCGTTCGGCCAGCGCATCGGCCAGTCCCTGTGCCTGTGTCGGCGGCAGGTCCAGCCACTGGATGTTTGCGCCGCGGCCAACGCTCTCGTACTGCGCCAGGTCCTGCTCCAGCGGCAGTGCGACCAGGTAATACATCATTTTGCCGCGCACGAAGTTGCCGATGAAATCCGGCTCGGACGGATCGAAGAAGCCAAAGTTGTACGAAGTTGCCCGCCCCGTTACCGGGTCCAGTACCACCAGTGCGTCGTGGCCGAAACGCTCGAAGAACACTTCGCCCGGCAGCATGGTCACCACGCCGATGCGCGGTGCCGGGTGGGTGCTGGTTTCGCTGGGTTGGTTGGCGACCGGTTGTGCGCTGCTGGCCATCGCGGCCAGCAGCAGGAACAACGACGCAAACGCGGACAGCAGCCGCGGCAGGCGCAGGGTGATCAAGCTTCGTCCTGGTCTTCAGGTGGCAGGATGGTGACGTGGAAGGCCTGCACGCGACGCGCATCGGCCTTGGCCACCCGGAACACGAAGCGCTCCAGGGTCAGCTCATCGCCGATTTCCGGCAGATGGCCGACGGCTTCAGTGACCAGCCCGCCGATGGTGTCGTAATCATCATCGGAGAACTCGGCGCCGAAACGCTCGTTGAAATCGCCGATGGTGGTCAGCGCATCCACCACATAGCGGCCATCGGCGAGGATGGCGATCTGCGAGGTGTGGTCTTCGGTCTCGTCGTGCTCGTCGTCGATCTGGCCGACGATCTGCTCCAGCACATCCTCGATGGTGACCAGGCCGGCGACGCCGCCGTACTCGTCCACCACGATCGCCATGTGGTTGCGCGAGAGCCGGAACTCCTTGAGCAGCACATTGAGCTTCTTCGATTCGGGGATCAGCACCGCAGGACGCAGCAGCTCGCGCACGCTGGCATGGCTGTTGTCGGCGACCACGCCGCGCAGCAGGTCCTTGGCCAGCAGGATGCCGAGGATGTCGTCCTTGTTCTCACCGTGTACCGGGAAGCGCGAATGGCCGGAATCGACCACCTGCTTCATCAGCTCGATGAAAGGCCGGTCCACCGCCAGCGACACCATGTGCGAGCGCGGGATCATCACGTCGCCGACGGTCAGCTCGGCCACCGAAATGGCGCCTTCCATCATCCGCAGGGTGTCTGCGGCGATCAGGCCGTCCTGCTGTGCCGTCTGCAGGATGCCAACCAGCTCGTCGCGGGTGTGGGGTTCGCTGGAGAACGCCGAACCCAGGCGCTCCAGCCAGCTACGTTTCTTCTCGCCGTTGTCGGGCGAGGTACTACTGTCGTCTTCAGACATCTCTTGGTTTGACTGCACCCGGCAGGCCGGGCGGTGCCGACAAGTCTAGCAGGATGTTTGCCGCGGTCTGTTCAAGCTGGCGGCGGGTTGGGGGTCTGCACGCTTGGGGCTACCGGCGGTACGTCAGCCGGGGTTTCGGCCGGCTTGGCGGGTGCGGGCGGGGCTTCTCCCTCGGCGGGCAGGTCCAGGCTGTAGGTGCAGCCGGCCAGGGTTTTGCCCGGATGGGATTTGACCGTGGACACGCCCAGGATCACCGATTCGATCAGTGCCTCGCCGGTCTTGGCGTCGTTGACGTCGCGGCTGACCAGCTCGCGTCCGGCCATGAACTTGTCAGGGGCGTCGTAGCCGGTTTCCAGCTCCAGCTGTTTGGCCAGCGGGCGCGGATCGGGCATGTCGAGGACGGCGATGATGGTGCCGCCGGCCATGGCGATATGGTCGGCGCTGTGCCCGAACACCGCGATCGGAGTGTTCAGCATGTACTCGGCCATGAACAGGTTGCCCTGCGGCAAGGGCCGCCATCCCAACGCTATCGCTTTCAGTGGGTCATTGGCGATGGGTGCCAGTGCAGCGAACTCGCTGACGCTTTGTCGGCACTCGATCAGGGCGGGCAGGTCGATGGTGGGCTGGGCGCGAGCCGAACCGGCAGCGAGGAGTAGTAGCGGTAGCAGGCAGCTTGAGCGCACGGCATTCATTCGGTGAAGTCCTGATGCCGATGATAGCGGCATCGAAGTGCAGCGCTGTGTTGTAGGAGCGGCGTAAGCCGCGAAGCTCGCATCCCATGAGAGCCTGGAATGGCTGCAATCAGAAGGTGTGTCTGCTTCGCGGCTGACGCCGCTCCTACAAAGCTGTGGGGTGTCAGGCTATGGGGACGGCCCCTGCCGAGCATGGCTCGGCACTACATGGGATTGCTGGGAAAGCCCCTGCCGAGCATCGCTCGCCACTACTGCTCGTTGGCGTAGGGGTCGGCAATGCCCAGGTCGGCCAGGATCTCGCGTTCCAGCTGTTCCATGGCCTCAGCTTCCTTGTCGTCCTCGTGATCCCAGCCGAGTAGATGCAGCACGCCGTGCACGGTGAGGTGGGCGTAATGGGCGTTGAGCGCCTTGTCCTGTTCCTCAGCCTCGCGGGCAACCACCGGGGCGCAGATCACCAGGTCGCCCAGCAAGGGGAACTTCACTCCCTTGGGCAGGCCTTCGGGCAGCTCGGCTGGAAAGCTGAGTACGTTGGTGGCGTAGTCCTTACCCCGGTAATGGCGGTTCAGTGACTGGCCTTCCTTGGCGTCGACCACGCGGATGGCTAGGTCGGCCTCGCGGATGCGGCCTTTCAGGGCAGCAGCCACCCAGCGACGGAAGCTCACCGCTGCCGGCAGGCCGGCGCGGGGCAGGGCGTAGCTGACGGCTACATCAAGGCGGACAGGGCCCTTGGTCATTCGCTTGCTCCGGGTTTGACCTGCTGCAGATCGCGGCGGTCATAGGCGCTGACGATACGGGCCACCAAGGGGTGGCGCACCACGTCGCGCGATTCAAAGAAGGTGAAGCTGACTCCGTCCACGCCGCGCAGCACCTCGATGGCGTCGCGCAGGCCGGATTTGACATGCTTAGGCAGGTCGGTTTGGGTCAGGTCGCCGGTGACCACCGCGGTTGAGCCGAAGCCCAGGCGGGTCAGGAACATCTTCATCTGTTCGATCGTGGTGTTCTGTGCTTCGTCCAGGATCACGAAGGCGTCATTGAGCGTGCGGCCGCGCATGTAGGCCAGCGGAGCGATCTCGATGACATTCTTCTCAAGCAGCTTGGCCACTTTTTCCACGCCCAGCATTTCGTACAGGGCGTCGTATAGCGGGCGCAGGTAGGGGTCGACCTTCTGGGTCAGGTCGCCGGGCAGGAAGCCCAGCTTCTCGCCTGCTTCCACTGCCGGGCGCACGAGGATCAAGCGTTGCACGCGCGATTCATTCAGTGCGTCCACGGCCATCGCCACCGCCAGGAAGGTCTTGCCGGTACCGGCCGGGCCGATGCCGAAGCTGATGTCGTGGGTGGCAATCTGGTGCAGATAGCTGGCCTGGTTGAGGCCGCGGCCACGCACGGTGCCGCGCTTGACCTTGATCGCTACTTCCTGCGCTTCATAGGCCTGCTCGGTCACGTGATCGACATTGGCGCGGTTCAGCCGCAGGTGGATGGCGTGGCTGTCGAAGACGGCTTCGGCTGCTTCCACATAAAGGGCCTTGAGCAGCTTTTCCGCTTCCAGTGCGGTCTTGCCGGGGCCGCTGACGCGGAAGACATTGCCGCGGTTGGCAATTTCAACGCCCAGCTTGAGTTCGACCTGGCGCAGATGCTCGTCGAACGGCCCGGCCAGATTGGCCAGCCGTTCGTTATCAATCGGGTCGAGAGTGAAGTCGCGATGCGTGGTGGTGGTCATTTTCACTGACAGTTGCTGGCCGGCGAAGCCGTGCCTTGGACCTTGGAAGGGTACCCCTGCGGCTGACGGACCACCAGCGCGGCAGATAGTGGTCCGGGTTCTCCACAGCCGATGTGGATGTGGCGTGGGCCAAGCTGTGGATATCCCTGTCCAGCCCTTGCGGCATAAGCCTCTTGGCGGGGTGGTTAAAAAACCGCCACATTTGACGATTTATGGGTAACAAGTTGTCCACATTTTTTGTGGATCGATTCGGGATGAACATGTGGATAACCGAGCGCAGCCCAATAACGACGGGCTTTGGGTCGGTGTGGCGAATAAATGACCGTAGCCGCCGGGCAACAGCCAGAACGGGCGGCGGAGGCTTTTCCCCTCTCCCGCTAGCGGGAGAGGGGCAGCTTGCGAACCACTGGTTCGCTGCCCATCGAACGAGCTTGCGCCAGCGCAAGGGCCGGGGCGCGGAGCGGAGGGCGCGCCTGCTTCGGACCAGCGAAGTTCGGTCTCAACCCTCGCAGCCCATTTTTCCGCAAGAAGCGGGTCCACTAACCAAGCCCTGCAATCGGGAGTCAGGCAACCTCAATCCTGCGTAACCACCCGCCCACGCAACGAATTGCTGAAGGCCTCAGTGATCAGTACATCCACAAACTGGCCGATCAGCCGTGAACTGGCCGGGAAGTTCACCGAACGCATGTTCTCGGTCTTGCCAGTCAGCTCGTTCGGGTCCTTGCGAGACGGGCCCTCGACCAGCACGGTCTGCACCGTGCCAACCATGTTCGTCGAGATGCCGGCGGCGTGCTCGTTGATCTGTGCCTGCAGCCGTGACAGCCGGGCGTGCTTGTCGGCATCGCTGGTGGTGTCTTCCAGGTCGGCGGCCGGGGTGCCGGGGCGGCGCGAATAGATGAAGGAGAAGCTCTGGTCGAAGCCCACGTCCTCGATCAGCTTCATGGTCTTCTCGAAATCGGCATCGGTTTCGCCGGGGAAACCGACGATGAAGTCTGAGCTGATCGAGATGTCCGGGCGAACCGCGCGCAGTTTGCGGATCTTGGACTTGAACTCCAGCGCGGTATAGCCGCGCTTCATCGCGCTGAGCACGCGGTCGCTGCCGGCCTGTACCGGCAGGTGCAGGTAGTTGGCCAGTTTCGGCACGTCGCGGTAGGCGTCCACCAGCGAGTCGCTGAATTCCAATGGGTGGGAAGTGGTGAAGCGGATGCGGCCGATGCCGTCGATTTCGGCAAGGGTGCGGATCAGCAGGCCAAGGTCGGCAATCTCGCCGTCGCCGTAGGGGCCACGGTAGGCGTTGACGTTCTGGCCAAGCAGGTTGATCTCGCGCACGCCTTGATCGGCGAGCTGGGCGCATTCGACCAGCACGTCCTCGAACGGGCGGCTGACCTCGGTGCCACGGGTATACGGCACCACGCAGAACGAACAGTACTTGGAGCAGCCTTCCATGATCGAAACGAAGGCCGACGGGCCTTCGGCGCGCGGCTCGGGCATGCGGTCGAACTTCTCGATCTCGGGGAAGCTGATGTCCACCTGCGGCTTGTTCTGCTCGCGGCGGGCGCGGATCAGCTCCGGCAGGCGGTGCAGGGTCTGCGGGCCGAACACCAGGTCCACGTAGGGCGCACGTTTGACGATGGCTTCGCCTTCCTGCGAGGCCACGCAGCCGCCGACGCCAATGATGACGTCGCGGCCATTAGCCTTGAGCGCCTTCCAGCGGCCGAGCTGGCTGAACACTTTCTCCTGGGCCTTTTCGCGGATGGAACAGGTGTTGACCAGCACCACGTCGGCTTCTTCGGGATTGTCGGTCAGCTCCAGCCCTTCGGATGCGGCGAGCACGTCGGCCATCTTGGTCGAGTCGTACTCGTTCATCTGGCAACCGTGGGTCTTGATGTAGAGCTTGCCGCGCGCGCCGCCGGCAACCGTCGGCCGCTGGCCGGGCAGGGGAATCAGTTCGGGTGTGGTCATTTCAACAGTAGGCACGGCGGAGCCGGCCGTGATCGGCAGGGGAGTTGCTGGCGTCCCGGGCATGGCGCTTATTCCAGACGGGTGGGCGGGCACGCAGCCGCTGGGGCTGCATTCGTAGCCGGCTATTGTATCGGTCTGCCGGGCAAAGCACGAAAGGCGCTGCGTCAAATACTTGGCAAGCCCCGGCGAAGCTGGGAGACTCGCGCCCATGAAGGGGATTTTGGGGATCACCGGCATTCTCGCAGCTGCATTGGTCGCTTCGCCGGCCAGTGCCGGCACGCTGTACAAGTGTGTTGGCAGCGATGGAGTGCCCAATTACGTCAGCAAACGCGTCAGTGGCGCGAGCTGCAGCGTGGTCAGCAATTACCGGCCGACTCGCGAGGCGCCGCGCTATGTGCCGCCGACCCCGGCGCCCGTTGCCGCCCCGGCTGCGGCTCCCGCGAGCCAGGCCAATGACAGTTCGACGGCGGTCGCTGCCCAGACCGCCCCCACCGCAGTGCCGCCCACGCCGGCGCCTGCGCCTGCTACAGGACGGGCGCAGCGGGTGATCAGTGGGCAGGTCTATTCTTATATGAAGGACGGAGTGCGCCACTACACCAGCAGCCGGCCGGCCCAGGTGGCCAACATCGGCGCGGTGCGCACCATCCAATACAGTTATATCGAGCGTTGCTTTGCCTGTGGCGTGAACTCCAGGGTCAATTTCGGCTCGGTGCGACTGAACACCCAGGCCTACAGCACCGAGATCGCTTCGGCCGCGCGCGAGTTCGGTGTCGAGGAGGCGGTGGTGCGGGCCATCATCCACGCCGAGTCGGCCTTCAACCCGACCGCGCTCAGCCGCGCCGGAGCGCAGGGCTTGATGCAGCTGATGCCGCCGACCGCACGTCGCTTCGGCGTCTCGGACTCGTATGACGCCGGCCAGAACATCCGCGGTGGCGTGCAATACCTGTCGTGGTTGCTGCGTCGTTTCAATGGCAACCTGACCTTGGCCGCAGCAGGCTACAACGCCGGCGAAGGTGCGGTGGACCGCCATGGCGGTGTACCTCCTTACAAGGAAACCCAGTACTACGTGCAGCGCGTCGCACAGTTGGCCGACCGCTACCGTGGCGAGCTGGCCACGCGCCAGTAGACTGTCCCCGAATGATTCTGTTGCAGCAGGCCGTGACAAATTTCGCGGACTGGTGTTTGATCGCGTTGTGTCAGCGTTAAGCGTTCCGCTACACTCCGGAACGATTCGATTCAGAGCGGGATGGCCCCCACCAGACCGCTGGCAGCCTCTAGCTACCTAATCATTATCGGAGTGCCGGATGGCAAACGATGGGGTAAATGATCCAGTCAACACCGGACGTCGGCGGTTTTTGACAGCGACCACAGCTGTGGTCGGGGCAGTCGGTGTTGGTTTCGCCGCAGTTCCTTTCATCAAGTCGTGGAATCCCAGCGCCCGTGCCAAGTTGGCCGGTGCCCCGGTGACTGCCGATATCAGCGCTTTGCAGGAAGGCCAACGGCTGATCCTGGAATGGCGTGGCCAGCCGATCTGGATCGTCAAACGTTCCAAGGCCATCCTGCAGGCATTGCCTACCCTGGATGCGCGCCTTAAAGATCCGGAGTCCGGCAACAAGGACCAGCAGCCGGATTACGTGCTCAAGGGCAATCCCGAATTCCGCTCGATCAAGCCGGATGTATCCGTGCTGGTAGGTCTGTGTACCCATCTTGGCTGCTCGCCGGAGATGGTTGCCGAGATCCGCCCCGAGCCCTACGACGCGCAGTGGAAGGGCGGCTATTTCTGCCCCTGCCACAAGTCGCGTTTCGACATGTCCGGGCGCGTGTTCCAGGACGTGCCGGCGCCGATCAACCTGCTGGTGCCGCCGCACCATTATGTGGATGACAACACCCTTGTCATTGGCGTTGATCCGCAGGGAGCAGCCTGATCATGGCCGACAATATTCTTACCCGCACCGTCAGCGGCGTGGCCGACTGGGTCAATGAGCGCGCGCCTGGCCTGATGCCGGTGTACCGCAAACACATCAGCGAGTACTACGCGCCGAAGAACTTCAACTTCTGGTACTACTTCGGCTCGTTGGCGATGGTGATCCTGGTCAACCAGATCGTCACCGGCATCTTCCTGACGATGCATTTCAAGCCCAGCGCAGCCGAGGCGTTCGCCTCGGTCGAATACATCATGCGCGACGTGGAGTGGGGCTGGCTGATCCGCTACATGCACAGCACCGGCGCCTCGCTGTTCTTCATCGTGGTCTACCTGCACATGTTCCGTGGACTGATGTACGGCAGTTACAAGAAGCCGCGCGAGCTGGTGTGGATCCTGGGCATGCTGATCTACCTGGTGCTGATGGCCGAAGCCTTCATGGGCTACGTGCTGCCTTGGGGGCAGATGTCGTTCTGGGGTGCCAAGGTCATCATCTCGCTGTTCGGTGCCATCCCGGTGATCGGCAATGGCCTGACCGAATGGATCATGGGTGACTACCTGCCCGGCGATGCCACGCTTAACCGTTTCTTTGCCTTGCACGTGATTGCGATGCCGCTGGTGCTGCTGTTGCTGGTGGTGCTGCACCTGGGCGCATTGCACGAGGTGGGTTCCAACAACCCTGACGGTGTGGAGATCAAGAAGGGGCCGAAGGGTAATCGCTGGTCGCCGACCGCGCCGACCGATGGCATACCGTTCCACCCGTACTACACGGTCAAGGATCTGTTCGGAGTCTGCTTCCTGCTCACCTTGGCGGCTTTCATCATCTTCTTCGCGCCGGTATTCGGTGGCTTGTTCCTCGAGCATGACAATTTCACCGAGGCCAACCGACTGGTGACCCCAGAGCACATCAAGCCGGTCTGGTATTACACGCCGTACTACGCGATGTTGCGGGTGATCCCGAACAAGCTCGGTGGTGTGATGGTGATGTTCTCTGCCATTGCCATCCTGTTTCTGGTGCCGTGGCTGGACAAGGCCAAGGTCAAGTCGGTCCGTTACCGCGGGCCGATCTCCAAGGTGATGCTGGGCATCCTGGTGGTGTGCTTCGTGTGGTTGGGCGTGATTGGTTCCGGCCCGGGCACGGCAATCTGGGAAACCTGGGTGGGCCGCGTGCTGACCTTCCTGTACTTTGGTTTCTTCATCACCATGCCGCTGTGGACGAAGATCGACAGCAGCAAGCAGGTACCGGACCGGGTGACGACGCATGACTGACAAATGGATTGTGCGGTTGGCGATGGCTGCCGCGATGATGTTCTGTGTCCCGGCGTTTGCCTCCGGTGGCGGTAAGCTGATGCAGGCCGGCAATGATCTGGGCGATCGTGCATCGCTGCAGCGTGGTGCGCAGGCCTACATGAGCTACTGCTCGGGCTGTCATTCGCTGAAGTACCTGCGTTATTCGCGCATTGGCGAAGACCTCGGTCTGACCGAGCAGCAGGTGATGGATAACCTGAATTTCACCGGTGCCGCCTACGGCGAGCAGATCCAGGTAGCGATGCCGCACGATGAGGCGACCAAGTGGTTCGGCAAGATGCCGCCGGACCTGAGCCTGATTTCGCGGGTGCGTGGTAGCGATTGGGTCTACAGCTATCTCAAATCGTTCTATGTGGACGAGTCGCGGCCGTTGGGCTGGAACAACAGCGTGTTTCCGAATGCCTCAATGCCCAACCCATTGTGGGAGCTGCAGGGCATGCAGCATGCGATTCACGGCAAGGCTGAGCAGGAAGGATTGGAGCCGCCGGTAGTTGGGCTCACATTGGCCCAGCCGGGCAAGGTGGACCCGCGCAGCTACGACCAGACCGTGCGTGACATCACCAATTTCCTGGAATATGCCGGTGAGCCGGCTGCGTTGAAGCGGCAGAGCCTGGGCGTCTGGGTGGTGTTGTTCCTGGTCCTGCTTACCTTCCTGGCCTATCTGGTCAAGACCGAGTACTGGAAAGACGTGCATTGAGCTGGGTGCAAGCCGGGGATTGTGCGCAGAGGCCTTGGCAACTGCGCCTGTGGCTTGGCACACTCGGGTAACCGTGGTCACCGTCGGCAATGTGCTGGCGGGGCCGTAAGGTTGGCGGAATCCGACCGATGGAGAGCCTTTGATGGCGGCGAGTGTGCGTATGCGTAATACCCTGACCTTGTTCTCTGCAAACGACGATGCCCTGTGTCATCGGGTGCGGCTGGTACTGGCGGCCAAGGGCGTGACTTACGATCTGGTGCCGGTCGACGCGCAGAATCCGCCGGAAGATCTGATCGATCTGAATCCGTATCACTCCGTGCCGACCTTGGTTGAGCGTGAGTTGGTGCTGTATGCGGCTTCGGTGGTGAGTGAGTATCTGGACGAACGCTATCCGCACCCGCCGTTGATGCCGGTTGACCCCTTGTCGCGCGCACGGCTGCGTCTGGCGATGCTGCGCATCGAACATGACTGGGTGCCGCAGGTGCAGGCCATTCAGATGGGCAACAAGACCCAGGCTGAGGCTGGCCGCAAGCGCTTGAAGGAGCTGGTCGCGCAGTCGGTGCCTTTGTTCAAGGCCTCCAAGTTCTTCCTCAACCCGGAAATGAGCCTGGCTGACTGCGCGATTGCGCCGATCATCTGGCGGCTGGAATCCTTGGGCGTTGCGCTGCCCAAGGATGGCAAGGCGATCGAAGATTATGGCAATCGCTTTTTCCGCCATCCGGCCTTCGTTCGTAGCCTGACCGATCAGGAAAAGAAGCTGCGCGAACTGCCGGGCTGAGCAGTCCCCGGCTGTATCCGAACTTATCGATCACCGCCGCAAGGCGGTGATCGCGCTTCAATGCCGCGTACACTTGTGCAATGACTGAAGAAACTTTCCGGATGAGCAGCCATCGCCCGTATCTGTTGCGGGCGTTGGTCGAGTGGATCAATGACAACGGCATGACGCCGCACGTGATGGTCGATGCCGGGGTTCCCGGCGTGCAGGTGCCGAGCAGTGCGGTCAAGGAAGAGCGGGTGGTGCTCAATATTGCCGAGCGCGCGGTTGTTGGCCTGCATATCGACAATGACGCGGTGAGCTTCACTGCGCGCTTCTCCGGAACCAGTTTCCCGGTGTACGTGCCGATCTCGGCCATTCTTGCTGTCTATGCGCGCGAGACCGGGCAGGGCATGGCCTTGCCGGATGACATTCCGGGCACCGAGACCACGCCGGATGACGACGATACGCCGCCGACCGATCCGCCAGAGCGTCCGCAGCCTACGGCAAAGCGTCCGTTCCTGCGGGTAGTCAAATAATTCCGCCGCCGCCGCACGGCGGCGGTTTTGCTTGCGGGCTTTGGGTAGAGCCGAGCCATGCTCGGCTGGGGCTTTTTAATCGGTGCCGGAAGGCTGTTGTGGGAGCGGCGTCAGCCGCGAAGCTGGTGTTCTGTCAGGTTGCTGGCATGTCCGCATGCTTATGGGGCATGGGCTTCGCGGCTTACGCCGCTCCTACAAATGTATGCAGCATCAGGAACGTATCGGTAAGGCCTCTGCCGAGCATGGCTCGGCACTACCGGGTCGGGTTTGTTGGTAAGGCTTCTGCCGAGCATGGCTCGGCACTACGGTGGATCAGATGTCTTCTGCTTCTTCGGTGCTTTTGCGCAGGCGGCCGATCTGGGCGGCAGCGGGGCCGCTGAACGAGATCAGTTCGCGGCCGCGCAACACCATGCGGCCGGTGTGGCGATCCTGGCCGTCGTAGGAATAGTCGAAACGGAAGCTGCGCTCGAAGCCCAGCCAGCCGTTGGGCAGGCGGCACAGGCGCAGGCCGGTGCTGTGCACGCTCTGGTCCAGCCATTGCACGTCGGCGGCGCGGCAGGCATTGCGGCCGAGTTCGGTGGCGCGGTCGGCAGCAGCGCGGGAGCGGTCCCAGAACGCAAAACCAATCGCGCCGACAATCATCAGGATAAGAAGGGTAGGCATGCGAGCACTTTAGGCGATCTGCTCATCCATGCGCAGCCCTCTGTTTGCTGTTGATGCCCGCGCGTCAGCAGGCCTCAGTGAGTGACCGGTGTTGGAATCGGTTCGTCCGGTGGTGGTGGCAAGGGTGCGGTCGAATTGAATGCCGGTGCCGGGTTGGTTGCGGTCAGTTTCAATAATGCGGCCCAGTCCTGCCGGTTGAGGTTGCACTCTTCCTCTTGACCCGGCGAGCAGCGCTGCTCAACTGCCCAGCTTTGCGCCTGCGCAACATTGGCTTTGGGCAGCTCGAGCAGGCCGGTACGGTCAAGCATGAGCTTGCGCATCACCACCGAATTGGCGACGTTGCCGCCGACCAGATAAAGCGTGCGATCGCCGCCCATGTTTGCGCTGACCACGATCTCGCAATGTGACTTCCAGTTGCCGGCGCGGCCGCTGCCCAGTGCCTGGATAAGCCCAGCGTAGTTCAAGGTGCTGCTGCGGTCGCGCAGGAAGCAGAGCATGTCGCCGGGAGCCGGTTTCTCGTTGGCCGGGTCGGCCAGGCGATACGGCATGCCGTTGCTGCCGCCTTGATAGGCGGCGCGGATGTAGTCGATATGGCGCGGCGAGCGGGTGAAGCCGGGCACGGCAGCACGTGTCATCACCCAGGAGATGAAGGCGGCTGACCACGGGTTGTCGATCAGGAACGCGCGGCAGTCGCTATCGGTGAAACGATTGCCTGCAGGTTGCGCGCAGCTGCTGGCACCGGCAATGGCGCCCATCGGGCCAAGCGTGCCGCTGTCGCGCCAATAGCCGACGACGCGCTGCCAGGCGATCAGGCCGTTATCGGCCAGATGCTCGTTCTCGGCCTCGGTAACGCCGAGACTGGCAATGCGGCCATCGCGGTCGATGAAGGGTCGATACCATAGGCGGTGTTCACCGCAGGCCGTCGCGACGATGGCCTTGGCGGTCTCGCTCAGGCCATAGCGCGGCGGCACATCACAGGCTTCGGCTGCCATCGCCGGCAAGGCGGGTAGCAGCAGGGTCAGACCGCACAGCAGGAATCGATATGCCACAGCGGGCTCCGCGAGGGATGTTGGGGGAGTGTTGCAGCCGGGGCCGTGTGCATGCTGTGAGTCAATGCGGTGGCGGGCCCAGTTTCAGCGACAGATCGATGGCTTGCACATGTTTGGTCAGCCCGCCGATGGAAACGCAATCCACGCCGTCTTCGGCGATGGCGCGCAGCGTGGTCATGTCGACGCTGCCGGAGACTTCCAGTGGAATCCGCCCTGCAGTGATGCGCACCGCATCGCGGCGCATCGCCGCGCTGAAGTCGTCGATAAGGATGCGTTCGCAACCAGCGGCCAAGGCCTCTTGCAGCTGCTGCAGGTCTTCTACTTCCACTACCAGGGGAAGATTGGGTTGCTGCACGCGTGCGGCGTGCACGGCGGCAGTCAATGAGCCGGCGGCGCGGATGTGGTTCTCTTTCAGCATCACCGTATCGAACAGGCCGATGCGGTGGTTGTCGCCGCCGCCGCAGCGCACCGCGTACTTCTGCGCCAGGCGTAGGCCGGGCAGGGTTTTGCGGGTGTCGAGGATGCGCGCCTTGGTGCCTGCCACCGCCGCGACGTAGCGCGCGGTGATGGTGGCGGTGCCGGACAGGGTCTGCAGGAAGTTGAGCGAGGTGCGCTCGGCGCTGACCAGGCTGCGGCTGCGCCCGCTCAGGGTTGCCAGCACCGTGCCGGCGCTGACGTGGTCGCCTTCCAACACCCGCCAATCGATCCGGACCTGCGGGTCCAGTGCACGATGGGCGGCGTCGAACCAAGGCCTGCCGGCGATCACTGCATCCTGCTTGCACAGCAGGTAGGCGACATCGGCGGCATCGGGCAACAGCGCGGCGGTGACGTCGCCGCTGCCGATGTCCTCGGCCAGGGCGCGGGCGACATCGGCGTCAATCTGTTCCTGCGGCGGGGCCAGCGGCGGGTGCGGCAGCATTATTTGGCCGGGAAATCGGTGATCTGGGCAGTGGCGATGGCTTCATCGGCCAGCAGCACCGGGATGCCGTCATCGACGCGGAACACTTGCTTGCGGTCACCGCTGATCAGGGCTTCGCGCAGCGGTTGGGCCTGCGGGCTGCCGTCGGCGCGGGTCACGCCGCCGTTGCTGATGGCGCGGTTGAGGGCGTCCAGGCCGGCGCTTTCCAGCAGGAACAGCGGCTGGCGGGTGTCGGGGGAGACGAGCAGGTCGAGCAGTTTGCGGTCCATCAGTTCGTGGTCTTGCGGGGAAGACGGCTAGAATACGTCTTTGCAGCAGGTGACGGCCAATGACCCCCAACCACCCCGCGCCGCTAGTCGGCATCGTGATGGGTTCCCGCTCAGACTGGGAAACCATGCAGCACGCCGCCCAAAAGCTTGATGCTTTGGGCGTTCCGTATGAAGTGAAGGTAGTTTCAGCGCACCGGACCCCGGATGTTTTGTTCAGCTATGCCGAGCAGGCGGGCCCGCGTGGCCTGCGCGCGATCATCGGCGGTGCCGGCGGTGCGGCGCACCTGCCGGGCATGCTGGCTGCCAAGACCGCCGTGCCGGTGCTGGGCGTGCCGGTGCAGTCCAAGGCGCTCAACGGCATGGATTCGCTGCTGTCGATCGTGCAGATGCCAGCTGGCATCCCGGTGGCGACCTTTGCCATCGGCAATGCAGGTGCTTCCAATGCAGCCCTGTTCGCCGCGGCAATGCTGGCTGCCGAGCAGCCGCAGATCGGTGCTGCGCTGGAAGCCTTCCGCGCGCGCCAGACCGAAGATGTGATGGCTGCGGACGATCCGCGCCAATGATCACGGTTGGCATTCTGGGCGGCGGGCAGCTGGCCCGCATGATGGCGCTGGCGAGTGCTCCGCTGGGCCTGCGTTTCGTGGTGTTCGATCCGGCTGCCGATGCTTGTGCAGGGCAGGTGGCGCCGTTGCAGGTGGGCAACTTCGATGACACCGAGGCGCTGGCTGAGTTCGCGGCCAAGGTCGATGTGATCACCTTCGATTTCGAAAACGTGCCCGCCGCCAGTGCGCATTGGCTGGCCGAGCGCAAGCCGGTGTTTCCGAATCCGGCTGCGCTGGCGGTGGCGCAGGATAGGCTCAGCGAAAAGACCTTGTTCCAGGAACTGGGCATCGCGTTGCCGGCGTTTGCCGATATCCGCAGCCGCGATGAGCTGGCTGCCAAAGCTGCCGAGTTCGGTATGCCGTGCATCCTCAAGACGCGGCGGCTGGGCTATGACGGCAAGGGCCAGTTCCGCATCCGCGATGCAGCGGATATCGATACGGCATGGCAGACGCTGGGCGCACAGGTCGACAAGACCGGGCTGATCCTCGAAGGCTTTGTGGCATTTGAGCGGGAAATCAGTGTGGTGGCCGTGCGCGGTCGCGACGGTGAGTTCCGCGCTTGGCCGCTGACTGCCAACTGGCATGTCGACGGTGTGCTGTCGGCCAGTCTGGCGCCGGCGGTGCTGTCTACAGAGCAGCAGGCCACGGCGATTGCCTATGCGCGCCGTGTTGCCGAGCGCTTGGACTACGTTGGCGTATTCGCGCTGGAGCTGTTCTGTCGAGGCGATGCGCTGTTGGCCAACGAGATGGCGCCGCGCGTGCACAATTCGGGCCATTGGACCAGCGACGGTGCTGAAACCTCGCAGTTCGAGAACCACCTCCGCGCCGTGCTTGGCATGCCTTTGGGCGATACCCGCATGCTGGGCCACGCCTGCATGCTGAATTGGCTGGGGCAGATGCCCGATGCCAAGCCTGTACTGGCTGAAGCTGCTGGTCACTGGCACGACTACGGCAAGCAGGCCCGTGAAGGACGCAAGGTCGGCCATGCCAACCTGCGTGATGACGCTCCGGCCGCTCTGGCTGACGCCCTGCTGCGCGTTGGCGAGGCCTTGGGTCGCCAGGAGCAGGTTGCGCCGGTGGTGGAAACACTGCGTCGCGATGGCATGACGGCGAGCTAATCATTGCCGGAGTAAGGTTCTCCAGTCCCAACTGGAGAACCTCCCATGCTCGACTGGAATGATTACCGCCGTGAGTTGAAGGGTCGTATCGGCGAGCTCGGCAAGCTCTCGCCGGATACGCTGAAGGGCTATATCACCTTGAGCGGTGCTGGCGCGCAGACCAATCATCTGGACGGCAAGACCCGCGAGTTGATCGCGTTGGCGGTGGCGGTGACCACCCGTTGCGATGGCTGCATCACCACCCATGTCGACGCTGCCTTGAAGCAGGGTGCCAGTCGCGAGGAAATCGCCGAGGCGCTGGGTGTGGCGGTGGCGCTCAATGCAGGCGCGGCGCTGGTGTATTCGGCACGTGTGCTGGATGCGGTGGCTGCGCACGAGTGAAGTGTTCGGTGCTTCTGGCTCACTCAGAGAATTTCAAATCACCATTCCCGCGCAGGCGGTAATCGCCGTGGGAGTGGCCTGGGAATTTTCAGGTCGTCATTCCCGCGAAGGTGGGAATCGCTGAGGGAGTAGCCTGGGAATTTTCAGGTCGTCATTCCCGCGTAGGCGGGAATCGCTCTGGCTTCTGCGCTTTTGCTTCTACGGCCACCGCTGCGCGCGGTTGCTCCAGCCTACAAGTAGTTCAGAGTCTGAAGCAGGGGCAGGGGCGATTCCCGCCTGCGCGGGAATGACGGCTTAGAGCCAAAGCCAAATCGGTACAGGCATCCTGTGGCGGCAGAATGCGCTCCCGCCATTCACCCTCAGCGTAGCTGCGCCGCAACAAAATCCCAGTTCACCAGTTTCCAGAACGCCTGCAGAAAGCGTGCGCGATCACTCTGGTAGTCGCTGTAATACGCGTGTTCCCACACATCGCAGACCAGCAAGGGTGTGCTGGTGCCGGTCAGCGGTGTGTTCGCATGGCGGGTGCTGACGATGGCCAGCTTGCCGTCCGGGTGCTGCACCAGCCAGGTCCAGCCAGAGCCAAGCACTGCCAAGGCTGCACGATTGAACTCCTCACGCAGCTTCTGCACGTCGCCGAACTGCCGATTTATGTGCTCGGCCAGCAGCCCGTGCGGGTCGCCGCCGGCACGCGGGTGCAGGCATTGCCAGAAGAAGTCGTGGTTCCATGCCTGCGCCGCTGCCAGGAACAGGCTGCCCTGGCTGTTGCGCACGATCTCCTCCAGCGGCAGCTCGTCCAGCTCGGTGCCGGCGATGCGCGCATTGACCGTATCCACATAGCCGCGATGGTGTCTGCCGTAATGCAGGTCCAGGGTTTCTGCGGAAATGTGCGGTTGCAGCGCGGTACGGGCGTAGGGCAATTCAGGCTGTTGGACGGGCATTGGAGATTCTTTTCGGGGCAGGGCGACGGGAGTTGGCCGGCTCGGCTTACAATGGTCAACCACGGGAAAGTCTATCCGACCAGGACGGGCCGTTCTTTCGCAGTAGGGAGAATTCGAATGCCGGTGATGGAACAAATCCAGGCTGAGGTGGAGCAACATCCCCTTGTCCTGTTCATGAAGGGTACGCCGCAGTACCCGATGTGCGGCTTTTCCAGCCGCGCGGTGCAGGCGCTGACGGCCGCCGGGGCAATCAATCTGCGCACGGTCAATCTGCTTGAGTTCCCGGAGGTGCGGGCAAATCTGCCGCGCTACTCGAACCTGGCCACCTTCCCGCAGTTCTTCATGCACGGCGAGTTGATTGGCGGCTGCGACATCATTCTGGAGCTGCTGGAGTCCGGGGAGCTGAAGAGTATTGTTGCCGAGGCCGGGCAAGCGTGAGTGCCCAACCTCGGGGGAGCGAGGGCGCCGATCTTGCCGATCGGGTAATTCTAATAGCCGGCGCTGCGGGCGGTTTGGGCGCAGCGGCGACCCGGGCCTGTACCGAGGCGGGCGCGACGGTGGTGATGCTGGGCCGCAAGGTGGCCAAGCTCAATCGCGTCTATGACAGTGCGGCGCAGCTCGGCCCCGAGCCAATGCTGTATCCGCTGGATCTGGAGGGCGCCAGCCCCGATGACTACGCGGCCTTGGCTGAACGGCTGGAGTCCGAGCTCGGGCGGCTGGACGGCGTGCTGCATTGCGCGGCAGATTTTGCCGGGCTGACCCCGTTTGCTTCCGGTGATCCTGCAGCCTTCGCCCGGGCGATCCACGTCAATCTGACCGCCCGTGCCTGGTTGACCCAGGCTTGCCTGCCCTTGCTGCGGCAGCGCGAGGACGCGGCGGTGGTGTTCGCGCTGGATGATCCGCGGCGGGTCGGGCAAGCCTATTGGGGCGGTTACGGGGTAGCCCAGTATGGGCTGCGCGGGCTGATCGAGAGCCTGGGCCACGAGCTGCGCAATGGCCCGGTTCGGGTCTGCGGCATGCAGCCGGGGCCAATGCGCACCGGGCTGCGGGCGCGCGCATTCACCCATGAGGAGGATGCGGCACCGGTGGATCCGGCCAATTACGCCGCAGCCAGCGTGCAGCTGCTTGCTGCCAGCGGGGCGCAGTGGCGTGGAAAGGTGCTGGATCTGGCTCCGTGACCATCCTTTCAGCGGCGCTGCTGCTGTTTCTGATCCTGGACCCGCTGGGTAACATCCCGGTATTCCTCAGCCTGCTCAAACCGTTGACGCCCCGGCGGCAGCGGGTGGTGCTGGTGCGTGAGCTGCTGATAGCACTGGCGGTGCTGATGGCCTTTCTATGGGGCGGCAAGTACGCGCTGGAGCTGATGCATCTGCGTCAGGAGTCGGTGGCCATTGCCGGCGGCATCGTGCTGTTCCTGATTGGTATCCGCATGATCTTCCCGCGCCCGGAGGGCCTGATGGGTGCGGTGCCGGACGGTGAGCCCTTCATCGTGCCGATGGCGATCCCGCTGGTAGCCGGGCCTTCGGGCATGGCGGCGGTGATGCTGATGGGTAGCAATGAACCAGAACGGCTGGGCGATTGGAGCCTGGCCTTGCTGTTGGCCTGGGGTGGGACAGCGGCGATCCTGATGTCGGCAACCCTGCTGTACAAGCTGCTGGGGGCCCGCGCGCTGACCGCGCTGGAGCGCTTGATGGGCATGCTATTGGTCGCAATTTCGGTACAGATGCTGCTGGATGGTCTGGGGACCTATCTGGCGTCAATCCGCTAACTGATTGATCTGCCGTAGGGGAAACTGCTGCAGCGCAATACCGCTGTCTTCTTGCAGTCATAAATTGTCATTACCGTGTTAACCTTATCTTAACCGTTGCGGCTGAAACCGCCTCGGAAGGGACCCCCAGATTCAAGACGATCAGGCGCTCGGTTGACCCCGGGGCTGATGGATCGCGTTTTTTCTCAATCGCCAACTCGTTTCGAGGCTACCCACCTATGAATCACCCGCGTATCAAGATGTCCAAGCTTGCACTTGGTCTTGTCGTTGCACTTGCGGCTGCACCGGCTTTCGCACAGAGCACCTCTGCCGGCGTCGGCGGTCAGGTCATGAACAACGGCGGCCAGCCGGTTGCTGGTGCTGAAGTCACCATCACTCACGTCGAGTCGGGCACGGTCAGCCGTGCGACCACCGATGCGGCTGGTCGTTACAACGCCCGCGGTCTGCGCGTGGGTGGTCCGTACACCATCACCATCACCAAGCCCGGTGAAGGCACCAAGACCGAAGATGGCGTCTATCTGGGCGTGAACCAGACCGGCACCATCAATGCCCAGCTGACTGGTGACCTGGCAGCTACCAACCTGGAAGCGATCCAGGTCATGGCCGTCGGCGGTGGCTCGGAAGTTTTCAGCTCCACCAAGATGGGTTCGGGTACCAACCTGAGCCAGGTGCAGATGGAAGCGCTGCCGTCGATCGGTGGCAACATCCAGGACTACATGCGTCTTGACCCGCGTGTGGCTTTCGTTGACCGCGCTTCGGGTGCGATCTCGGCCGGTGGCCTGAACCCGCGTTACAACTCGATCAACATCGACGGCGTGTCGGCCAGCGATACGTTTGGTCTGGAAGGCAACAACATGACCACCCGGCGTCAGCCGGTGTCGATGGAAGCCATCGAAGCGCTGGACATCAACCTGTCCAACTACGACGTGTCCATCGCCAGCGCTGCCGGTGCAACCGTCAACGCCGTGACCAAGTCCGGTACCAACGAATTCCACGGTTCGGTGTACGGCACCTACCGTGATGGCGACTGGTTTGGCAACAACCCGGACGGCAAGAAGTTCAACGGCTTCACCGAAGAAAAGACCTACGGCGCCACCTTCGGCGGCCCGATCCTCAAGGATCGCCTGTTCTTCTTCGCCAACTACGAGAAGTTCAAGCAGGCCGCTCCGGGTGCCGACATCGGCAGCAGCGTGCTGGGCAAGGCGACGGCCAAGTACGGCATGGCTGAAGTTGCCAAGGCGCAGCAGATTGCCAAGGACGTCTACGGTATCGATGCCGGTGGCCTTTCCAGCAATGGTGATACCGAGCTGGAAGAGTACGCGCTGAAGATCGACTGGAACATCAACGACGATCACCGCGCCAGCGTCCGCTACAGCAAGTTGGACCAGAGCAAGCTGCGCATCAACGGCATGGGCAGCAGCAGCCAGGCCTCGCTGAGCTCGTACTGGTACCAGCAGAACAAGACGGTCGAGAGCTATGTCGGTCAGTTGTTCAGCGATTGGAGCGACAACTTCTCCACCGAGTTCAAGGTCTCGTACCGCGATTTCGCCTCCGAGCGCGTAGTGCCGACCAACGCACCGAGCATCGCCATCTACTTCGACGGCACCCAGTCGCGCCCGACCGGCGATGTGCTGTTCATGGGTACCGAAACCAACTCGCAGGGCAACATCCTGCAGACCAAGACCTGGAACTACTCCGGTTCGGGTAGCTACATCCTCGGTGACCATACCCTGAAGTTCGGCGTCGATTACAGCGACAACGACATCTACAACCTGT
The DNA here is from genome assembly GCF_056760195.1 of Stenotrophomonas sp. STEN020. Classification (NCBI taxonomy): domain Bacteria; kingdom Pseudomonadati; phylum Pseudomonadota; class Gammaproteobacteria; order Lysobacterales; family Lysobacteraceae; genus Stenotrophomonas; species Stenotrophomonas sp. STEN020. The sequence continues at coordinate 29,074 of NZ_JBRREI010000012.1, read as the reverse complement.
TTGGTCGCGCCAGCTGGGGTGTTTACACATTCCTCGGTCTGGACAACTTCGCCAAGGGTAACTGGGCGAATTACCAGTACAACAAGGAGCGTGCTCCGGGTTCGATCGCGGCCAGCTACAAGAACAGCAACCTCGGTCTGTTCGTGCAGGATACCTGGTACGTCAACAACAACCTGACCCTGACCCTGGGCCTGCGTGGCGATCGCCCGGAAGTCAGCCCGTCGCCGCAGTACAACGCACCGGCGGAAGCCTACTTTGGCTATAACAACAGCAAGGTGTTCGGTAGTGGTTTCCTGATTCAGCCGCGCGCTGGTTTCAACTACACCTTCGATTCGGACCGTCCGACCCAGCTGCGTGGTGGTGTTGGCCTGTTCCAGGGTGATGCACCGCAGGTGTGGATCAGCAACAGCTTCTCCAACACCGGCTACAACTACGATTCGTACAACATCAACAACAACAACCTTACTACCCCGCCGTTCAACTTCAGCCCAGATGGCAGCAACCAGCCGATCCCGGGCGCGACTCCTGCGGCCCAGGGCGTGAGCTTCGTCGGCAAGGACTTCAAGCTGCCGTCGCTGTACAAGGCGAACCTTGCGTTCGACCATGAACTGCCGTGGTATGGCATCGTGGCCTCGGCCGAAGTGCTGGTCACCAAGACCAAGGATGGCCTGTACTACAAGTCCTTGAACATCGGCAAGGTGGTGGATGGCGAACTGGTGCCGTCCTTCATCGGTCCAGATGGCCGCGACATGTACTGGAACCCGGCCAAGAGCGTCAATGGCGCTTGGATCGCGGACGACAACCGCGCTGGTCGCAATAAGGCCTACAGCGACGTCTTCCTGATCGACAACACCGACAAGGGTCGCACCAGTCAGTTCACCGTCTCGCTGAGCAAGCCGTTCACCGAAGGCAGTGATTGGTCCTGGAGCCTGGGCTACACCTACACCGACGCCACTGAAGTGGGTTCGCTGACCAGCTCCACCGCCAGCTCGGGTTGGGGTAACCAGTATTCCTTCAACGTCAACTCGAACACGGAGACCACCTCGCGTTACGAGATCAAGGACCGTGTGTCCGGTTCGTTGGACTGGAAGCACAAGTTCTTCGGTGACTACCAGACCCGCGTCGGCTTGGTGTACGAAGGCCGCAGTGGCCGTCCGTACAGCTACATCTTCAACGGCGATGCCAATGGTGATGGCCGTAGCTCCAACGACCTGTTCTACGTGCCGAAGGGTCCGGGTGACGTGCTGTTCGGTGCCTTCGACACCAAGACCGGCGTGTTCAAGGCCGACCCGAAGCTGGAGCAGCAGTTCTTCGCCTGGTTGGCAGAGAACCCGCAGCTGGCCAAGTACGCTGGCAGCTATGCGCCGGCCAACGGTTTCCGTACCGGCTGGATCAACACCTTCGACATCCGCGTGTCGCAGGAACTGCCGGGCTTCATGAAGGGCCACAAGTCGGAAATCTGGCTTGACGTGCAGAACGTTGGCAACATGCTGAACAAGAAGTGGGGTCAGATCTACGACTACGGCTTCTATGCAAATGCCCGCGGTGCCAACCTGGCCGGCATGGTCGACGGCAAGTATGTGTACGACAAGCTGTACAACGACAAGCCGACCGCCGCCAACGCGGACGCCGATGGTTTCAACCAGGGTGTCTCGCAGTGGTCGCTGCAGCTGGGCTTCCGCTACCAGTTCTGATCGTCTGATTGATCGGATGTAAACCGAAAACGGCCGGGGCAACCCGGCCGTTTTCTTTTTAATGGGGGGAGCGCTAAAGTCGATCGCCAAAGAGGAAGGAGCAGTTGTGGACATGACCAAGAGTGAAGTGGCAGCGAGGGCGTTGCCGGTGCAGGACGCACGTATTTATCCGCGCGGTGGTCTGGATGTCTTGTCGCGGGCAGAAGTGGCGCGGTTGCGCGACGCTTCCGGTGGCGGCATGCATGAATTGCTGCGGCGCTGTGCGCTGGCAGTGTTGACCAGTGGCAGCGCTTCGGACGACCCGCGCGCTGCGCGCGACCTGTATCCTGATTTCGATGTACAGGTGACCCAGCAGGACCGTGGTGTCCGCATCGACCTGAGCAATGCGCCGGCGGTGGCGTTCGTTGATGGTGAAATCATCCGCGGTATCGCCGAGCTGCTGTTCTCGGTGGTGCGCGACCTGGCCTATATGGCCATCGAGTTGGGGCCGGAATACGCCTCCGACCTGGAGACCTCCGACGGCATCACCAATGCGGTGTTCGGCGTGCTGCGCAATGCGCGCATCCTGCAGCCCAGCGACCCGAACCTGGTCGTGTGCTGGGGCGGTCACTCGATCTCGCGTGACGAATACCTGTACACCAAACAGGTCGGCTATGAGCTGGGCCTGCGCGGCCTGGACATCTGCACCGGCTGTGGCCCGGGTGCAATGAAGGGGCCGATGAAGGGCGCCACCATTGCCCACGCCAAGCAGCGCAAGACCAATACCCGCTACATCGGCATCACCGAGCCGGGCATCATCGCCGCCGAGTCGCCGAATCCGATCGTCAACCATCTGGTGATCATGCCGGACATCGAGAAGCGCCTGGAGGCGTTTGTCCGTCTCGGCCACGGCATCATCGTGTTCCCGGGCGGCGTCGGTACCGCCGAGGAGATCCTGTACCTGCTCGGCATCCTGTTGAGCGAGGAGAACAAGGACCTGCCGTTCCCGCTGATTCTCAGTGGCCCGGCCATCGCCGCGCCGTATTTCCAGCAGATCGACCGATTCATTCGTTTGACGCTGGGTGACAAGGCGGCCGAACGCTACGAGATCATCGTGGGGGACCCGGTCGGCGTTGCCCGCAAGATGTCGCAAGGCATCAAGCGTGTACGTGAATTCCGTCTCGCGCAGCGTGACTCGTTCTTCTACAACTGGCAGGTGGAAATCCCGCTGGCCTACCAGCAGCCGTTCGTGCCCACGCATGAAGCCATGGCTGGCCTGGACCTGCACAAGGGTCGCCCGGCACCGGATCTGGCCGCCGACCTGCGCCGTGCGTTCTCCGGCATCGTCGCCGGCAACGTCAAGGAAGAGAGCATGGCCCGGATCGAGGAATTCGGCCCGTTCAAGATCCATGGCGATACCGAGATGATGCAGGCCTTGGACGAGCTGCTGCGCGCGTTTGTCGAACAGCGCCGGATGAAGATATCGGGTGAATACCGCCCGTGTTATCAGGTGGTTGCCTGAGTATCAGCCCGGTAGGGTGACCGTGGTGATGTGGCGGCCGTTCGTTGAGTGTGTCGTCACATCGCCCAGACCTGCGGTGAGGGCCTGGATACGGGCTCTGGCTGATTCCAGGCCAACCTTGTGGCCGCCGCGCATTGGTGCGTAGCCCGTCGGCGGCAACGCGTTCTCTATCGTTACCTTTACCAGGTTCATCTCCTGGCGAACGGTGACGTTGACGTCGCCGCCTTCGGCGTACGGTTCGACCCCATAACGGATTGCGTTCTCAACCAGCGGCTGCAACGACAGTGTGGGCACCATGATGGCCGGTAGTGGCGCCGGGACGTCCCAGGAAATGCGCATGCGTTCGCCAAAGCGCAGCTTCTCGATCTCGACATAACGCTGGGTCAGGGCGATTTCGTCTGCCAAAGATATTTCCTGCGGCCCGGCAAGCGCGGCGCGGAACAGGTCGGCCAGGTCCAGCAGAAGGTGTTCCACAACCTCTGGACGTTGGTGCACCAGGGCTGCGCCGGTATTGAGTGTGTTGAACAGAAAGTGTGGGCGGATCCGTGCCTGCAGCGCTTCAAGCTCGGCTTGCTTGGTGCGCACCGCGAGTTGACGGGCGCGCCAATGGTTTTGGAAAGCGGCGACGCCCAACAACCCGAAGGTGAGTACGATGCCGGTGAATCGCAGTAGTGCGGACAGCCAGTTGCTTTCCGACATCGGCCACAACGCCTTGAGCAGCCACCAGCAGGCGGCGCCGACCAGCAGGTTGCATACCACCAGCAGCAGCAGGGTGATGTTGGCCACCCAGGTCGGGGGTAGACGTGACAGCGGGGTGCGCAGCAAGTAAAGAGCGCCCAGTGCGGACAATGACACCCATTGCACCATCAATGAAAGCGCCCCGAACAATACCCAGCGACTGCCGCTGATCTCCGGCGCCAGCGCCAGGATGATGGCCAGGCCTTCGCCGGCAATGATCGTCCAGATGATGGCTGGGGCCTTCCACAGGGCATCGAGTGGGGTGATCGCCTGTCCGGCGGCTGGCCTGGTGTGGTGGCTGCCATTGGTCATGAATGAGTTACCGTCCATCGGCAGGAGCTGGCTATGGTGTGGGGGCTGGCATAGCGTGTCAGCTTAGACAATATGGGGAGCTTGCGCATGGTCAGGTTTCGGCCAGCAAGAGGTTGCAGGGCAGGGGCGACACACGCCAGGGGCTTCACTCTGGTCGAGATGATGGTGACGGTCGCGGTGATTGCGATTGTGACTGCGATCGCGGTGCCCGCTTTCAGCAAGATGATCAGTCACAACCGCCTTGTTTCCAGCAGTAATGAAATGATCGCCGCCTTGCAGTTGGCGCGTGCCGAGGCATTGACGCGGCGTTCCAGTACGGTGCTGTGCGCCAGCAATGACGGTACTACTTGCTCGGGCAGCATGGGGTCGCGCTGGATCGTGCTGTCGACGAAGAATGGCGTTCCCTTGGTGTTGCGCTCGATAACAGCGAACCCCGCGCTGCGTTTGGTCCCCAGTGCAAATGTGTCAGGCACCGCGCGGATTGGTTTTTCGTCCGCCGGCTTCGTGCAGGTGGGGGCGGCGACCAGCGGCACCATCTCGCTATGCGCTGCCAACTTGGGTGGCAACAACGCTGTTGACGTTTCGGCAGCGGTAGTGCGCATTGCATCTGCGCGCCGAGCGGCAGGTGCTGGCTGTTCGGCTCCGGGAGATATCTGATATGACTCGTTATGGTGGAAAACGCAGGTTCGGGTTCGCGCAACAGCGCGGTATCAGCATGATCGAGGTGATGGTTGCAGTGTTGATTCTGGCAATCGGTGTGCTCGGTATCGCCGCATTGCAGGCCATCACCCTGAAGAACAGTGGCAGCTCGGCTGCACGTACCCAGGCGGCGCTGCAGGCGTATTCGATGATGGACATCATCCGCGCCGATCGGGCCAATCTTGGTACCTACAACACCAATATCTATGTCGCAGGGACTCGCGGCGATCCCGGCACCATGGCAGGCTGGCTCGTGGGTTTGCAGCGGACAGTGGCCCCCGATGCGATGGGGCGGGTGGTCTGCGTTGCCAGTACGATGAGCTGCACCGTTGGTGTGCAATGGAATGACGCGCGCGCAACTGGCGGCGACGCCCAGCAGAAGGTTGAGGTGGCCAGTAACCTATGAAAGCCCTGAGCTCCCGCCGGCAGCGCGGTTTTACGCTGATCGAATTGATGGTTGCCCTGTTGCTGGGCCTGCTGGTCGTGGCCGCAGCGGGCAGCATTTTCTTGTCCAACCGCCGCGTCTATGGTTCAACCGAAGCGGTGGGTCGGATCCAGGAAAACCAGCGTGCTGCGTTCGAGATGATGGCGCGTGACATTCGCGAAGCAGGGGTCAATCCATGCTCCCGCTTCAATGCGAGCAACCCGATCACCATCCAGATGACCGGCGCGGACGCGCAGTTCTGGGCGCGTTTTGCCAATGGGGTATTTGGTAGCACTAGTGGCGGGAATGATTCTGTGTCGTTGTACTTGGCCAACGGGCGCGAGTACCGCGTGCAGGACCATAAGAGACCGGCTGATGCCTTGACGCTCAATACAGCGGCAGGCTTGGTTGCCAATCAAGCCTTGATGGTGTGCAACAGCGATCAGGCGATCGTATTTTCCGCTACGGGTGTTTCCGGCGCGACGGTCCAGCATGCGGCGGGCAAGAACTGTGGTGCTGGGTTTACTCCAGTGCCGGATGCCAGTCAGTGCAGTGCGCCGGTTTCGGGGCCTGGTTATTGTTTCCGTATTGCCACAACCCCAACCGCAGCGGACGTGACTGCATGCCCGCGCGGTATCGGTCGCTCGCCCGCGTTCGTGGTTGTTCCCTATGAGGCGGGTTGGACCGTGGCTGACAATGGGCGCGGTGGTTCTTCGCTGTATCGCACGGTGCAAGGCGCCCGCAGTGAGATCGCTGAAGGTGTTACCGCAATGACCTTGGGCTACAAGATCGGCAGCGCGGCAAACTATGTCAACGCCGCTGCGGTCGAGGCTGCGGCTGGCTGGGGACGGGTGACATCCATTCACCTGGTAATGACCTTGCAGGCAGCGCAGGGCTCGATGACCGATTCGGACCGGCGTGGTGTGGATGGCTCGGTGTTGTCGCGGACCATGGAGGACTTCATCGTTCTCCGTAATCACCAGGATGACATTCAATGAATTACCAATACAGGGCACTTGGGCGAGGCGGGCAGACCGGCGCGGCACTGATCGTGGTGCTGATGATGCTGGTAGTGATCACCTTGTTGGGGCTGGCCTCCATGCGTGGCGCCATCATGCAGGAGCGCATGGCCGCCAATACCATTTCGCGCAGCATGGCTTTCCAGGTAGCGGAAGCCGGCTTGCGCCAGGCTGAGATCGTTGTGCGCGACAGTACTCTCGGGTTTCCCAGTTCAGGGTGTTCTGCCGGGCTGTGCGCGACACCGCTGCCCAATGCGGATGCGCCTTGGGCGGCGGCGAGTTTCTGGGTCAGTGGTCAGTTCCGGCAGGGTTCGGCAGTAAGCACGGTCAATGGCTCTATCACACCGAGGTTTGTAATTGAGAACTTCGGCACTTCCGTTAATGGTGGTGGTGCATCTGACTGTATCGATCTTTCCAAGCCCTGCATTGCTACGAGCGAGCAGAGTGTCTTTCGTATCACCTCTTATGCTGCGACCGCTACGGGTGCAGAGGTGATCGTCCAATCGTTGTATCGCCGCTGATGGGGCACGTCATGAAAACTGCATTCTGCAAAAACAGTCTGTCGGAGCATATTCGCCTGGGTCTCGGCGCCATGTTGGTATCGATGATGGCCGCAGGCTCGGCGCAAGCGGTTTCATTCCCGCCCTATCCGCTGCTTACCGGTGGTGATTCGGTGCCGCCGAATATCATGCTGATCTTGGATGATTCGGGCTCAATGGCGTTTCAGCGAATGCCTGATGATAGTTCAGATGGCCTTTCTGATAATGCATCGGATCGTTCTTATGTAACCAATACGTTATATTACAATCCATTGAAGTCATATTTGCCTTGGCATACTGCAGTTGCCGAGTCCGATACAACGAATTCCGTTAAACGATTGTCCTCTGCGAATTTCAGGGGAGTGTCATCGGCTGCCACAAATTTGACGGGTAATTTCGATTTGCGGGGCAGTCCTGAATCATTTTTCTACGTACCGAAGGCGAATGTTGCTACTCCGGGGGTCAATTTAGGCAATTACGATAAATACCGTATTGTTAAATCTACTGCTTCTGGAAATTATGCCGAGGGAGTCGTGCAGCGCGCTTCTAGGTTTTCATCGCTGGCCAGTGGAAGTGTGACAGTGGGTAGGCGTAACTACTCGTCCTGCTTTCCTGTTGTGGTCAGTGGTGTGGACACGGTGACGTTCAGTTTGACGGGTAACGGGAATACCAATCTCAATGTTTACTCCAAGAAAGACTGCTCCAATTCGTCGCTGATTGACTACAATGATTCGAACAGTGTAGTCAAGGACGTTTATATTGGGTCTGGGTACACTACCGTTTATTTCGACATCTACAATGGCGGAAATAGTGCAAATGTTACGTACAACGTATCCGGATGGGGCGGTTGGACGGATGTGACACCTACTGGGCGGACTCAGCAGGATGAGCTGCAGAATTTCGCCAACTGGTATCAATATCATCGTACGCGCAACAAAATGGCCAAGGCCGGGGCCTCCGAGGCCTTCGCAAAGCTTGGAAAAAATTATCGGGTTGGCTATGACACGATCTGGAATCGCGGCGGTAGTGGTAATGATGTAACAGGTAGTTCGCCGAATCTTCCGATCGCCATAGGTACCGATGGTGGCCTCTTTCTGGATAGGAACCGTGAGAATTTCTACTCCCGATTGCAGGGTGCTGGTGCAAGTGACGGCACGCCGCTGCATGGTGCCTTGCAGCGCGCTGGGCGCTATTTTGCTACCGATGACCCGTGGAAAGATTCGGCTGGCAATAAGCTGATATGTCGCCAGAATTATGCAATTTTGACCACTGACGGGTATTGGAACAGTAAGTCCGGATTCGTGGGTGGGGATATTGCGAAATATTCGGATGGCAAGAACGCTGGTGACGGTGCGGGCAACGTGGATTCGGGCGCAGGTTATCCCTACGCCGATAATACGGCTTACTCCCTGGCTGACGTGGCTTATTATTATTGGAAGAATGACATGCGCCCCGAATCGGCGATGCCGAACTCGATTCGCCCCAGTAGTCGGGATCCTGCGACATGGCAGCATATGGTGACTTTTGGCGTATCAATTGGTCTGCAAGGGAATTTTGATCCCAAGTTGGCTTCCCCGAATCCGTTCCCGGATGTCTGGGGGAGCGACAAGTATGCGAATACTTCGTGGAGCAGCAGTGATGGCAAACAGCGCATTGATGATCTTTGGCATGCGGCAATAAATGGTCGGGGCGATTTCATCGTCGCAACCGATACCGAAAAATTTGCGAATGCACTGTCTGCAGCACTGGCTTCGATCGATGCGCGTAGTGCGTCAGGTTCCAATATCGCCTCCAGCTCAACCAAGACCGACTCTGCGACCCTGACTTTCGTGGCCGGCTTTACCTCGGTGTCGTGGATCGGCAACCTGATTGCCAGTCCGTTCAATGCGGCTTTGACTGGTGTTTCCGATACGCCGCTGTGGTCGCTTTCCAGTAGCTTTGCTGGTGGTGGGGTCAATGCGAGTGGGTTCAAGGATCGGACCATATTGACCAGCAAGGATGGCACTGCCCAGCTATTCACCAGCGCCATGGCCAATACTTCCGTTTTCGCGCGTGCCAGCAGCGTTGATGCGGTTTCGGCTGTCGATAATATCGCCTATCTGCGTGGTGATCAGAGCAAGGAGGAGTCCAAGGTTGGTGGTGTGCTGCGTGCTCGCGCCTATCCGCTCGGTGATATCGTTGATTCGTCGCCGGCTTTTGTCGCCGACAACAAGATGGTGTATGTCGGTGCCAACGATGGCATGTTGCACGGGATCAATGCTGATAACGGCAAGATTTTGTTCTCGTACGTGCCCAAGGGTGTTGATTTCGAGTCGATGGCCAGCCTGAGTTCCACGGCGTATACGCATCGTTATTTTGTCGATGGGCAGATGGACGTGATCAGCAGGGCCAATCAGGGCAATGGCAAGAACATATTGGTTGCGGCGTTGGGGCGGGGTGGTCGCGGTGTGTTTGCTCTGGATGTAACCGATTCGACCAGAATGGGTACAAGCAACGTATTGTGGGACAGGACGTTCCAGACGCCAAAATCCAGTGCGACTCCGGACGATGATTTGGATATGGGTTATGTGCTTGGCGCAGTCCGTATTCGTAAAGGTAACGGGGGCAAGACCTATGCGCTGGTGCCCAATGGTATTGACAGCCCAAACGGGTCCGCAACGCTATATGCCTACGAGCTGTCGCCGACGGGCACCATTCTCGATACGCGTAAGTTGGTGGCTGACACCGGGACGGGTAATGGTTTGATGTCTACCGGTCTGGCGGATCTGAATGGCGACGGTAAGATCGACGTCGTTTACGGCGGCGACCTGAAGGGTAATATCTGGCGCTGGGATTTCCAGGGTGACACGCCAAGCACTACCGCAGTGAGGTTGTTCCAGGCGGTGGATGCGAATAAGGCCCCTCAGCCGATAACCGGCGGTCTTGGTGTAGGCCGGGATACTTCTGGCAATGTTTTTGTCGGATTCGGCACGGGTAGGTTTATTTCGAGCAGTGATGTGCCTGGCAATGCGACTACAACTAGCCAGGTGCAGAGTATCTACGGCATCATTGACTCCAATTCGACCATTGCCAATCGTTCCGAGTTGCAGGCCCGTACCATTCCTTTCACTGGCAAGACGGCGAGTGGGAAGGATGCGCGTGGATTCGAAAGTTACTCGGCGCTGCCGGCTGGCAAGAAGGGTTGGTATATTGATCTGAAAGTTCCCGAGCGGGTGACGTCGGCGCCAACGGTGTATGGATCTGCGATGTATCTTGCATCGCAGATCCCTGCTGAAGGCGTTGATTGCAATGGCGCTACCGGTAGTGGTTATGTCAATGCCATCAATATTTTCACCGGCACCAGTCCAAAGAGTGGCGGCTACTTCACGGATCAGACCGGATTGAATGGCGGTGTTATCGGCTCGATCGGGGTCGCAGGTGGTATGCCCACCGAGGTCAATATGACCAGTTCGTTGGCGACTGTGGGTACCGGGCAGGGTCCGGGCAGCGACGGTAGCAGTGGCACCCAGAGTGATGGGACCAATCCGCCAACCATTGGTCGTCCAAGCCGTATCAGCTGGCGTGAAATCGTTCCGGAATGAGCAGCGGGGATATGAACATGTCGAAACAGAAAGGTTTCACGCTGATCGAATTGATGGTCGTGGTGGCGGTGATCGGCATTCTTGCCGCCATCGCCTACCCGAGCTACATCAATCATGTGGTCAAAGGGCGCCGTGTCGCTGCGGCTGGCTGCATACTGGAGTGGGGACAGTTGATGGAGCGGCAATACGCCAGCAACCCGGGGGGCGGGTATACCGGTCTAGCGGCGGGCACTGTGCTGCCTTGCCAGAATGAGATAAGCGCGCATTACGCCATCGGACGCTCCAACGTAACGGCTACCACCTATACGATCAGTGCAGTTCCGCAGGGCTCACAGGATTCGAAGGACGCGCTGTGCAAGACGATCAGCATCAACCAGAATGGCGCACGAGCCGTGACTGGTTCGGCAGGCTCGGATACGAGCAAGTGCTTCTGAGTGTTGTCTGAAAGTTGATGGACGGGCCGCTTTGCGGCCCGTCCTGTTTTCGGGCTTCAAAAAGTGGCGGCAAAAAAAAACCTGCGATTGCTCGCAGGTTTTAAATTTTGGCGCCCGAAGTTGGACTCGAACCAACGACCCCCTGATTAACAGTCAAGTGCTCTAACCGGCTGAGCTATTCGGGCGGGGAGGCGCATTCTACTTAGCCCTGCAGATTGTTGCAACACCTTCGGACTACTTTGGGCATCTGGCGACATTGCTGCCGCGCTGGCTACGCGCCCGGCCTGCGTTGTTGACCACGACCTTGCTGAGCAGGGCACCGTTGTCGCTGCAGATGGATAGCGTGAGATTTGAGCCGCTGCTGCGACCGTCAGGCAGGTAACGGATGCGGGTTCTGCCAACGGTGCTGAATAGTTGCACACCAGAAACCGTTGGCGGATCGGCGCGGATGATGTCAGTCGCCGCGTCCGGGCGGCCGTTGCCGTCGCCATCAAGAAAGATCAGCCATTCCATCGTCCAATCGGTGCCACTGCTGCAGTAAATGCCGGTGCTGGACGGGCAGAGTACCGTTGCGGTGCGCCGGTTCACCGCTGTCGTCCTGGCCAGATAGAGTTGCGCCACCACCGCGTTGCTGGCGGCAACTGCGCGGTTGCGCTCAAGCAGTGGTGCAAGTTGTGTCGCCGCGATCCCGGCAAGCGTGGCGGCCACGCAGATGCAGACAAGCAGTTCGACCATGCTGGTGCCGCCCTGGTGTGCAACTGGATGGTGCGGGTGGGATGAACTGGAGGCTGGCATGGCCGAATGTCTGGAATGTGAGCAACGATGCTCGCCAACGGTCCCTGGCAGCGGTGTCGCCGGAGGGAGTGGCTGAACATGGGGTTAGCCCTTGCGGCGTCGTCTTCTCGGGGCTGGCTATACTGGGTAGTCCACGCAGGTCTTACTCGCCATGTCCGATAGCTTCCAGCTCGTATCGCCGTATTCGCCCGCCGGCGACCAGCCGGCCGCCATCGAAAAGCTGGTGGCCAACTTCGAGGCTGGCATCGCCAAGCAGACCCTGCTGGGCGTGACCGGCTCTGGCAAGACCTACACCATTGCCAATGTGGTGCAGCAGGTGCAGCGCCCGACCTTGGTGATGGCGCCGAACAAGACCCTGGCGGCGCAGTTGTACGGCGAGTTCAAGGCGTTCTTCCCGAACAACGCGGTGGAATACTTCGTCAGTTACTACGATTACTACCAGCCCGAGGCCTATGTGCCTTCGTCGGACACCTTCATCGAGAAGGATAGTTCGATCAACGAACACATCGAGCAGATGCGTCTGGCGGCAACCAAGACACTGTTGTCGCGGCCGGATGCGATCGTGGTGGCGACGGTGTCGGCCATCTATGGCCTCGGTGCGCCGGAAGACTATCTGTCGCTGCGCCTGATCCTGTCCAAGGGTGAGCGTATCGATCAGCGCGATCTCATCAAGCACCTGACCCAGTTGCAGTACACCCGCAACGAGTACGAACTGCAGCGAGGCACCTTCCGCGTACGCGGTGAGGTGATCGATGTGTTCCCGGCCGAGCTGGACAGCGAGGCGCTGCGCATCGAGTTGTTCGATGGTGATATCGAGCAACTGAGCATGTTCGACCCGCTGACCGGCGAAAGCCTGCGCAAGATGCAGCGCTACACCATCTATCCGAAGACCCACTACGCGACCACGCGTGAGCGTGTGCTGGCGGCGGTCGAGACCATCAAGGTCGAGCTGAAGGAGCGGCTGGAGCAGTTGTACGCGCAGAACAAGCTGGTCGAGGCGCAGCGGCTGGCGCAGCGCACCCAGTACGATCTGGAAATGATGGCCGAGGTTGGATACTGCAATGGCATCGAGAACTACTCGCGTCACCTTACCGGCAAGGCGGCTGGCGATCCGCCACCGACACTGTTCGATTACCTGCCGCCGGATGCGTTGCTGGTCATCGACGAATCGCACGTGACCATTCCGCAGATCGGTGCCATGTACAAGGGTGACCGGTCGCGTAAGGAGACCCTGGTGGAATTCGGCTTCCGCCTGCCTTCGGCGCTGGACAACCGGCCGCTGCGCTTCGAAGAGTGGGAGGCGCGGTCGCCGCGTGCCATTTATGTGTCGGCAACGCCGGGTCCATATGAGTTGCGCGAGTCGGGCAACGACATCACCGAGTTGGTGGTGCGCCCGACCGGTCTGATCGATCCGCAGGTGGAGATCCGCCCGGTCGGTACCCAGGTTGATGACCTGATGTCGCAGGCGACTGAGCGCATCAAGATGGGTGACCGCGTGCTGGTCACCACGCTGACCAAGCGCATGGCCGAGAACCTCACCGAATACCTGAGCGAACACGGCATCCGAGTGCGCTACCTGCACTCGGACGTGGACACGGTGGAGCGCGTGGAAATCATCCGCGATCTACGCCTAGGCAAGTTCGATGTGCTGGTTGGTATCAACTTGCTGCGCGAAGGCTTGGACATGCCCGAGGTGTCGCTGGTCGCGATTCTCGATGCCGACAAGGAGGGCTTCCTGCGCTCAACCGGCTCGCTGATCCAGACCATCGGTCGTGCTGCGCGTAATGTCCGCGGCAAAGCCATCCTGTATGCCGACAAGATGACCCGCTCGATGCAGGCGGCGATCGATGAGACCGACCGTCGCCGGCAGAAGCAGGTGGAATACAACGAACAGCACGGCATCGTGCCGCAGTCCGTGGTGCGGCCAATCGTCGACATCCTCGAGGGCGCGCACGAGGAAAGTTCGCCCAAGTCCAGCGCCAAGGGCAAGGGGCGTCGCGTGGCCGAGCCCGAGAGCGATTACCTGCCGCTGGAGCCGGTCAAGCTGGCCGCGCGCCTCAAGGAGCTGGAGCAGACGATGTACCAGCACGCCCGGGATCTGGAGTTCGAGGATGCCGCGCGTATCCGTGACCAGATCCATCGCCTGAAGGAGGCGAATCTGGGCTGAGGCGGCCCGGTGTGAAATTTTTCGAGAAAACGGTTGTTCTTCGTGAAGAGCAGGGTTAAGATACGCGCCCTCGCAACGAAGAAATTGTTGCTGAGACGGGCGGTTAGCTCAGCGGTAGAGCACTACCTTGACATGGTAGGGGTCACAGGTTCGAACCCTGTACCGCCCACCACTTCCTCGCGAAGTGGCAACGAAAGCCCGGCGCTGGCCGGGTTTTTTGTTTCCAGGTGATGTTATACGTTGCGGCAAGGCTGATCCGGCCCTCGTAACGTAGAAAGGCTTCAAACGGGCGGTTAGCTCAGCGGTAGAGCACTACCTTGACATGGTAGGGGTCACAGGTTCGAACCCTGTACCGCCCACCACTTGAAACCCGGTATAGCGGTTTCGGTGGAATCACTTGAAGAGCGAATCAGTCCCTTGGGCTTTGCATTTCGCTTCGTCTGCCCGGAGGTTCCCGTGGCAACCCGGATTTGTTCGCTGATGGTCATGGCTGGGCACTCTTGCTTGGCGTCGTGCTGCGTGGGTTTTGCCTGTGGCTGGTGTCGTGAGGGAGTTCCGCCCGCCGTCGCTCGCGACAGCGCCTTCATCAGTTGGGCGGGACTATCCGCTTGTTCTGTGGAATCTGACCTCTGCTGGCACCCTCCGCGTCGGTAGTGGCCGGTTCACGCGTGCCTGCCGAATGTCTGATGAAATCGCCGCCTATCCTTGAGGTGATGTGATGTTGAACCGTAGGCAGTTTCTTGCGCAGCTCTCCGTTGGCCTTGGCGCGGCGGCATCTATCAAAAGTGGCTTGTGTGCGCCGTTGGATGCAGCAGGGCAGGGCTGGCGCATGCCGGCGGAGGAGGTGGCGCAGGAGCGTGTGTTTCTGGCCTATGCCGCATCCAAGGCTGTCTGGCGTGATTGGGCTGCGCCTGTGAACAGGACTGTCGCGCTGCTCGCCCGCACGATTTCCCGCTATCAACCCGTCACTGTGCTTTGCCGTCAGGCGCAGGAGGCTGAGGCTCGGCGTGCTTGCGGCAATGCCAATATCCGCTACATGCCGATGCCGCTCGATGACATATGGGTACGCGATTACGGCGGTTGTTTTGTGCTCGGGCGCGATGCGCAGCTCGGGCTGGTTGATTTCAACTTCAACGGCTGGGGGCGCAAGCAGGCCTATGCTGGCGATACCGCCGTGGCGAAGGTGCTGGGCGATGATCTGCAGGCGCGCTATATGCGCAGTCGGCTCACTGGCGAAGGTGGCGGCATCGAGGTGGACGGTGATGGCACGGCGATCATGACCGAGAGTTGCTGGGTCAACGATAACCGCAACCCGGGCATGAGTCGTGCGCAGATCGAAGATGAGCTGAAGTCGCTGCTTGGCCTACGCAAGATCATCTGGCTGCCGGGAATCAAGGGGCAGGACATCACTGATGCCCACGTTGATTTCTATGCGCGATTCGCGTCACCGGGTGTCGTTATCGCCAACCTCGACAACGATCCGGAGTCCTATGATTTTGCGGTTACGCGTCGGCACCTGGAGATACTCCGGGCGGCGACCGACGCTGATGGGCGACGCCTGCAGGTGCACACGCTGTCGCCGCCCGAGGCGCCGCGTGACAACGTCTACACGCGGGAGGCTGACTACGCTGCTGGATACATCAACTTCCTGCCGATCAATGGTGCGGTCATCGCGCCCGAGTTCGGTGATGCCGAGGCCGATGCGCGCTGCAGGGATCTGCTGAAGTCGCTCTATCCGGGGCGGGAGGTCGTCCAGATCAATATCGACCCGATCGCCGCTGGTGGCGGCGGCATTCACTGCGTGAGCAAGAATCTTCCGGTTTTTGGTAGGGCGCAGCGCCAAGTGGGTGTGGCCGGGCATTGATGATCGGCGCGTGCCGCCGATGTCCGACCGCTTGGGTGGGGCTGGATCGCCGGAATGTCGATTGCTGAAGGCTGGAGGCTATCGACACCCTCACTTGGTTGCTGATTTCATTGGCTTTGTGGGGCTTTCGGGGTGGTGCCCAGTTGCTTTTCTGAAGCGGCGGAGGTGCATTGATGCTGGCGAGTGTCAGCCGCGCAGGCGGGCGTTCAGCCTTCTGGTGCTGACAGTGAGTTGGCGGCGCGGAAAGCCCCAGAGCAGGTTTGCCCCGATTGGTTTAATATCTCCATAACAACCCCTTCGGCAATCAAGGTGGCCCGCGCGAAACGCCGGCCGAGCGTGTGACATGAGCACTACCATCGCCCACTGCTGAATCCCGCCACCGCCCTGATGCAGGCGCCGTCGTGGCGCTTTTTTATTGCCCAGAATTCCGTGAATCCCGTGAAACCGCGCCTGTTGGCGTTGTTTCCAGCCCGCCCGGCGGGCCGTGACCTTTGGTGAATCCCATGATCAACATCACTCTCCCAGACGGCAGCGTCCGTCAGTTCGAAAACCCGGTCAGCGTCATGGACGTTGCCCAGTCCATTGGTGCGGGTCTGGCCAAGGCCACCATTGCCGGCGCCGTTGATGGCGTGCAGGTTGATGCCAGCGACGTGATTGATCACGACGCATCGCTGCGCATCATCACCGCCAAGGACGAGGAGGGCGTGGAGATCATCCGCCACTCCTGCGCCCACCTGGTCGGCCATGCCGTAAAGCAGCTGTATCCGGAGGCCAAGATGGTGATCGGTCCGGTCATCGCCGAAGGCTTCTACTACGACATCTACAACGAGCGCCCGTTCACGCCGGAAGACATGGCGGCGATCGAGAAGCGCATGGGCGAGCTGATCGCGCAGGACTACGACGTCGTCAAGAAGGTTACGCCGCGCGCGGAAGTGATCGAAATCTTCAAGGCGCGTGGCGAGGACTACAAGCTGCGCCTGATCGAAGACATGTCCGATGACGTCACCGCGATGGGCATGTACTACCACCAGGAATACGTGGACATGTGCCGTGGCCCGCACGTGCCGAACACGCGTTTCCTGAAGTCCTTCAAGCTGATGCGCATCTCTGGTGCGTACTGGCGCGGCGATGCCAAGAACGAGCAGCTGCAGCGCATCTACGGCACCGCATGGGCCGACAAGAAGCAGCTTGAGGCCTACATCAAGCGCATCGAAGAAGCTGAAATGCGCGACCACCGCCGCATCGGCAAGCAGCAGGATCTGTTTCATCTGCAGGAAGAGGCGCCGGGTCTGGTGTTCTGGCACCCGAAGGGCTGGTCGATCTGGCAGGTCGTCGAGCAGTACATGCGCAATGTTTACCGTGAGAGTGGTTACGGCGAAGTGCGTTGCCCGCAGATCCTCGACGTGAGCCTGTGGAAGAAGTCCGGTCACTGGGACAACTACCAGGACAACATGTTCTTCACCGAGTCGGAGAAGCGCACCTATGCGCTGAAACCGATGAACTGCCCGGGTCACGTGCAGCTGTTCAACCAGGGCCTGCACAGCTACCGCGACCTGCCGATCCGCTACGGCGAGTTCGGTGCTTGCCATCGCAATGAGCCGTCCGGCGCGCTGCACGGCATCCTGCGCGTGCGTGGTTTCACCCAGGACGATGGCCACATCTTCTGCACCGAGAGCCAGGTAGAAGCCGAAGTGACGGCCTTCCACCAGCAGGCGCTGGCGGTGTACAAGGCGTTCGGTTTCGAGGAAATCCAGATCAAGATCGCGCTGCGTCCGGAATCGCGTCTGGGCGACGACGAAACCTGGGACAAGGCTGAGGGCGCGCTGCGCACCGCGCTGTCCAGCTGCGGTGTCGAGTGGCAGGAACTGCCGGGTGAAGGCGCGTTCTACGGCCCGAAGATCGAGTACCACCTGAAGGACGCCATCGGCCGCACCTGGCAGCTGGGCACCATGCAGGTCGATTTCATGATGCCGGGCCGCCTTGGTGCCGAATACGTCGATGAAAACAGCCAGAAACGGCATCCGGTGATGCTGCACCGTGCGATCGTGGGCTCGATGGAGCGTTTCCTGGGCATTCTGATCGAGCAGCACGCCGGTTCGTTCCCGACCTGGCTGGCGCCGGTGCAGGTGATGGTGGCCAATATCACCGACGCCCAGGCCGATTACGTCGAGGAAGTTCGCAAAAGCCTTGCAAATCAAGGCTTCCGGGTTGACGCCGATTTGCGCAACGAGAAGATCGGCTATAAGATTCGCGAGCATACGCTGCAGCGCGTACCGTACCTGCTGGTCATTGGTGACCGCGAGAAGGAAAACGGGGCCGTGGCCGTGCGCACGCGGTCCGGTGAAGACCTTGGTTCGATGTCGGTTCAGGCCTTCGTCGAACGGCTGCAGGCAGAATTGAAACATTGAAGTAAGTAGGGCCCCGGCCCCGGCGGACACTCCGCAGGGCCGGTACTAATCCACTTGGAGATTGCAATATCAGTATCCCTGACAACAAACAGAACCGCCGTAATCAGGAAATCCGGGTGCCGCGCGTACGCGTGATCGGCAGTGACGGTGAAATGATTGGCGTGTTGTCGCGCGACGAAGCGCTGTCCATGGCCGAAGACGAAGGCCTGGACCTGGTTGAAATCCAGCCGCAGGCCGATCCGCCGGTCTGCAAGATCATGGATTTCGGCAAGTTCAAGTTCGAAGCGCAGAAGAAGGCCAACGAGGCCAAGAAGAAGACCAAGCAGGTCGAGATCAAGGAAGTGAAGTTCCGTCCGGTCACGGACGAGGGCGACTACCAGATCAAGCTGCGCAAGATGCGCGGTTTCCTCGAAGAGGGCGACAAGATCAAGGTCAACATCCGCTTCCGTGGCCGCGAAATGAGCCATCAGGAACTGGGTCGCGAAATGGCCAACCGGATCGAGGCTGATCTGGGTGAGGACATCGTGATCGAGTCCCGTCCGCGCCTGGAAGGCCGGCAGATGGTCATGATGATCGCGCCGAAGAAGAAGTAAGCCGTCGGCCCTCGGGTCTGCTGCTTTGCTGAACAGGGAGGGGCTTCGGCTGCCTCCCTGTTTGCATGCCTGTTCAGCTATTTTGGGTGCCAACCTGCTTGCAGTTTGCAAGTGGCTGGTGCGCAAGGCATAATGGGCGACCCGGTTCGCCGGGTTTGTTGTTTGCTTCACCCAGGACCTGCCTGCCTCCAGTGGGAGTGTGGGCTTTAAACAGACAAGGGCAGGGACGGAAAGTGTGGGTAAAACCACCGCCCAGTCAGTGAAAAGAGACCATCAAGGACATAGCAATGCCCAAGATCAAGACCAACCGGGCGGCGGCCAAGCGTTTCCGCAAGACCGCCTCCGGCAAGTACAAGTGCGGTCACGCCAACCGTAGCCACATCCTCACGAAGAAAGCGACCAAGCGGAAGCGTAACCTGCGTCAGACGAATCACGTCCGCGCAGAAGACGCAGGCCGTCTGGACCGTATGCTTCCCTACCTCTGAGGACTGAACCATGGCACGAGTAAAGCGTGGTGTGCAGGCGCGCCGCCGCCACAAGAAAGTATTGGATCTCGCCAAGGGCTATTACAACGCCCGTCGCAAGGTCTTCCGCGTTGCCAAGCAGGCAGTCATCAAGGCACAGCAATACGCCTACATTGGCCGTAAGCAGAAGAAGCGCAATTTCCGTTCGCTGTGGATCACCCGCATCAATGCGGCTGCCCGCATCAACGGCCTGAGCTACAGCCGTTTCATGAACGGCCTGCTGAAGGCTGGTATCACCCTGGACCGTAAGGTTCTGGCTGATATCGCCGTGCACGACGCAGCCGGTTTTGCCGCTCTGGCAGAAAAGGCCAAGGGCGCACTGGCGGCATAAGTTCTTCTTGCAGCAGTTGTAGCGTTCACGCGCAGCGGCTGTGGTGAGACAATGCATGGGGAAGGGCGCAAGTCCTTCCCCATTCTTTTTTGTGCTGGTTGCCGCTGCCGATGGTTGCGCGGCGGTCAGCCACTGGTGGCGACGGGGGTCGGCCCGGCGCGTACCGCGTAGGCAAGCCGGCCAGAGGTTTCGTCGATCCCATGAGTGACATCCAATCCTTGACCGCGCAGGCGCTGGCCGATGTGGCCGCGGCGCAGAGCCCGGAAACGCTGGAAAACCTGCGTGTTTCGCTGTTGGGCAAGAGTGGCAGCATCACTGCCCAGCTCAAGCAGCTTGGCGCATTGCCGGCCGACGAGCGCAAGGCGGCAGGCGAGGCGATCAACATCGCGCGCGACGCCGTGTCCTCGGCCCTGGGTGAGCGCAAGACGCTGCTGGAAAACGCCGCGCTGGATGCACGTCTGGCTTCTGAAAGCATCGATGTCACCTTGCCGGGCCGTCATGGCGAGCGCGGCGGCCTGCACCCGGTCACGCGCACCCTGGAGCGCATCACCGAAATCTTCGCCCGCCTCGGTTACGAACTGTCCGAAGGCCCGGAAATCGAAGACGACTGGCACAACTTCGAAGCGCTGAACTTCCCGCCGCACCACCCGGCGCGCGCCATGCACGACACCTTCTACTTCGGCGACGGCCGCCTGCTGCGCACGCATACCTCCGGTGTGCAGGTGCGCTACATGGGCGAGCACAAGCCGCCGCTGCGCATGATCGCGGCTGGCAAGGTGTACCGCAGCGACAGCGACCAGACCCATTCGCCGATGTTCCATCAGGTTGAAGGTCTGCTGGTGGATGAGCACTCCAACTTCGCCGACCTCAAGGGCACCTTGTCCGAGTTCGTGCGCGCCTTCTTCGAGCGCGATTTCGAGATGCGTTTCCGCCCGAGCTACTTCCCGTTCGTGGAGCCGGGTGCGGAAGTGGATATCGCCTGGCAGCAGCCCGATGGCAGCACCCGCTGGCTGGAAGTGCTGGGCTGCGGCATGGTCCACCCGAACGTGTTGAAGTCGGTTGGCATCGATCCGGAGCGTTACACCGGCTTCGCCTTCGGCCTGGGCGTTGAGCGTTTTGCGATGCTGCGTTACGGCGTCAATGACCTGCGCGCCTTCTTCGAAAACGACGTCCGCTTCCTCAAGCAGTTCGCCTAAAGGCGAACTGTGTAGTGCCGAGCCATGCTCGGCAGCTTCCAAACGTTGACCAACCCCAGGCGCAAAGCGCCGGGTATCAACAAAAAACCGCAACGGGAGGCCCGCCTCCCATCAAGGTAAACACATGAAATTCTCTGAAAGCTGGCTGCGCAGCCACGTACCGACCACCGCATCGCGCGACGAACTCAGTGCCGTGCTGACTGCCATCGGTCTGGAAGTCGAAGAAGTCACCGCGCTGGGCGCAGGCCTGGATAACGTGGTGGTCGCGCGCATCGTCGAAGCGACCCGCCATCCGGAAGCCGACCGTCTGCAGATCTGCAAGGTCGACGCAGGCCAGGCCGAGCTGCTGCAGATCGTCTGCGGCGCGCCGAATGCGCGCCCGGGTCTGGTTGCACCGCTGGCAATGGTTGGCGCGCAGATCGGCGAGCTGAAGATCAAGCCGGCCAAGCTGCGCGGCGTGGAATCCAACGGCATGCTGTGCTCGGCCAAGGAGCTGGGGCTGGACAACGACGCTTCCGGCCTGCTGGAACTGCCGGACGGCGCACCGGTCGGCACCGCGCTGGTTGAGTACCTCGGCCTGCCGGACGCCAGCATCGAGATCAAACTCACTCCGAACCGCGCCGATTGCTTCAGCGTGCGTGGCATCGCCTTCGACGTGGCTGCCGCTACCCGCAGCGAAGTGAAGCCGTTTGCCGCCGATGCCGTGCCGGCACAGGGTGCACGTGAACTGAGCATCCAGCTCGAAGCCGGTGCTGAGGCGCCTCGTTACCTCGGCCGCGTGATCGAAGGCGTCAACGCCGCCGCGACCACGCCGCTGTGGATGGCCGAGCGCCTGCGCCGCAGTGGTGTTCGTCCGGTGTCGCTGCTGGTCGATATCACCCAGTACGTGATGCTGGAACTCGGTCAGCCGATGCATGCTTATGACCTGGATACGCTGAAGGGGCCGATTGCCGTGCGCCGTTCGCGTGCCGGTGAAAGCCTCAAGCTGCTGGACGGACGCGACGCCGCGCTGGATGACAGCTTCCTGGTGGTGACCGATGCCGACCGTCCGGTCGGCCTGGCTGGCCTGATGGGTGGCTTCGATACCCGCGTCACCGATGCGACCAGCAAGGTATTCCTGGAGGCTGCGCATTTCGCCCCGGCGGCGATCATGGGCCGCGGCCGCAAGCTCGGCCTGCACACCGATGCCGGTCACCGCTTCGAGCGTGGCGTCGATCCGCAGCTGCCGCGCACCGCCATCGAGTACGCCACCAAGCTGGTAGTGGAACTGGCTGGCGGTACGCCGGCGCCGGTCACCGAAGCCGTGCGCGAAGCCGACTTGCCGGTCGCCGCCAGGATCCTGCTGCGTCGCGCCCGCATCGTGCGCGTGCTCGGCATCCAGATTGAAGACGCCGAAGTGGAGCGCATCCTGCGCGCGCTTGGCATGCAGGTCGAGACTGTTGCCGATGGCTGGACCGTTACCGGCCCGAGCCGTCGCTTCGATATCGCCATCGAAGAAGACCTGATCGAAGAACTGGCCCGTATCCACGGCTATGAGTCGATCCCGACCACCTTGCCGGGCGGCGCTGCACGTATCGCCATGCCCAGCGAAACCCGTCTGGATGACCTCAGCTTGCGCCGCCAGCTGGTGGCCCGCGAAATGCTGGAAACCATCAACTTCGCCTTCGTTGATGCCGAGCTGCTGAAGCAGTGGCAGCAGAGCGAAGGTCTGGTTGCGCTGGCCAACCCGCTGTCGGCCGAGCTGGCAGTGATGCGTCCGTTACTGCTGCCGGGTCTGGTGGCAACGCTGGGCCGCAACGTCGCCCGTCAGGCTGGTCGCGTGCGTCTGTTCGAGATCGGTCGCGTGTTCGCCGCGCAGGCTGGCGAGGGCAAGCCCGCGCCGAAGGAAACCGTTCGCATTGCAGCTGCCGTGTGCGGCGATGCCGCCACCCTGCAGTGGGGCGAGAAGGCGCGCAAGGTCGATTTCCATGACCTGAAGGGTGATCTGGAATCGCTGGCTGCCGCTTCCGGCGCAGTCCTGGAGTTCCGTGCCTCGCAGCGCCCGTATGCACACCCGGCCCGCTCGGCGGACATCTGGCGTGATGGCGAGTGCATCGGCTGGATCGGCCAACTGCACCCGCGCCTGACCAAGGCCATGGACGTGGACGCCGATGTCTACGCTTTCGAGCTGGACCTGGCTCCGCTGGCTGCGCGTTCGCTGCCGCGTTCCAGTGAGCTGTCGCGCTTCCCGGCGGTCCGTCGGGATCTGGCCGTGGTCGTGGCTGAATCGGTCAGCTGGGCTGAGCTGTCGGCAACCATCCGGGCATCTGCTGGCGAACTGCTGCGTGACGTGGCGCTGTTTGACCGTTATGTCGGCCAAGGCGTCGAGCCGGGTTTCAAGAGTTTGGCTATGGGCTTGATTTTGCAGGACAAGTCGCGCACATTGACGGACCGTGACGTGGAAGCCGTAGTCACCGACGTGGTGACGGCGATTGATCATGGGCACGGCGCAAAGATCCGTGGCTGAGGCGGGATACAGGGAGCAGGCATGGCATTGACCAAGGCGGAGATGGCGGATCGTTTGTTCGACGAAGTCGGTCTGAACAAGCGCGAGGCCAAGGAGTTTGTCGACGCGTTTTTCGATGTGTTGCGCGATGCATTGGAACAGGGACGTCAAGTGAAGCTGTCGGGCTTCGGCAATTTCGATCTGCGGCGCAAGAACCAGCGCCCGGGTCGCAACCCAAAGACCGGCGAGGAAATTCCGATTTCCGCCCGTACGGTAGTCACCTTCCGTCCGGGCCAGAAGCTCAAGGAGCGGGTGGAGGCATATGCTGGATCCGGGCAGTAACCGCGAACTTCCGCCGATTCCGGCCAAGCGTTACTTCACCATTGGTGAAGTGAGCGAGCTGTGCGACGTCAAGCCGCACGTGCTGCGCTATTGGGAAACCGAGTTCCCCAGCCTTGAGCCAGGCAAGCGCCGTGGCAACCGTCGTTACTATCAGCGCCATGACGTGCTGATGGTGCGGCAGATCCGCGGTCTGCTGTACGAACAGGGCTACACCATCGGTGGCGCCCGCCTGCGATTGGAAGGCGAGGGCGCCCGCGAAGAGTCGGCGCTGAGCAACCAGATCATCAAGCAGGTGCGCATGGAGCTGGAAGAAGTACTGCAACTGCTCCGTCGCTGAACTTTTTGTGTGAAAACCGGTATAATCACCGGCTCGTCGCAAGGCGAAAGCAGTAACGATCGGGGCGTAGCGCAGCCTGGTAGCGCATCTGCCTGGGGGGCAGAGGGTCGTCGGTTCAAATCCGGCCGTCCCGACCACTACTGCATCACGAACAAGGGCTTGCGCTTCATTGCGCAGGCCCTTTTTCGTTGTTGTTGCCAGCTGTCCGCTACTTCGCTGACGAGCCACGAGGCACTGGCTGGATGCAGTGGAGCAGTGATTGGCCGCAACCAGTTTCGGGGCATCCCCTGCAGGCTGTCCTCAGGACGACTCCCCTAATGCATGAATCCTGGGCGCGCAGGGCGCTATGCTCAGGCCAGATATGGGACCGCCAGTGCCGGGTCGGGTTCGTGTCCTGCCCGTGTCGGGCTGATGTCGTTACCCGCGACCGGGAACGTCGGGATGATGTTGGTGAGCCAAACAACTGATTCAAGGAATCTTTCATGCACATCAACAGCGCCCGACTTCGCGAGCTCCGCACCGGCCGGCAATGGTCGCAGGAGCAGTTGGCCAATCTGAGCGGTTTGAACCTGAGGACCATCCAGCGCCTGGAGTCAGGCGCGAAGATCTCGACGGAATCCTTGCGGGCACTGGCTGCCGTCTTCGAGGTGCCTGCCGAAAGCCTGCTGACTGGTACTCCGTCCCCCAGTCAGCCAGCGCTGGAGGCAATGCGCGACGGCGTGCTGCGCGGGCTTGAGTTCACTGGCACAACCCCGCGGGCGGACTTCTGGTGGTTCGCCCTGGCTGTGGCGATGGTGCTTGCCTTCGCCCAGCTTTTCGCTGAAGCCATTGGCCAGTGGGCGCTGGAAATCGCTTCGCTGGTGGTGCTGCTGCCCTGGATAGCGGCCTGCACCCGGCGCCTGCGCGACGCTGGTTTCAATCCGTGGTGGCAGCTGATCAGTCTGGCGCCGGTGGGGGGCATCCTTGTGCTGCTCTATCTGCTCACCTATCCCACCAAGGCGAAGGAGCCGGCCGGGGTGGCTACGGGATGAGTAAAGGAGTCCTTCGCCAGTTCTCTCTTTCGGCGTACACACTTATTGAAAGATCAGTCCCAACTCCAGTTCCAGTTCCAGTTCCAGTTGGGCAGGGTTCGAGAATCGAGGCACCCCGCATTCAGATCAGCCACCCGATCAAGCGAGAGCCACTCTGGCCGGATGAGTTCAGGGCTGATTAGCCATTCAAGGCGGCATCACTTG
This sequence comes from Stenotrophomonas sp. STEN020, assembly GCF_056760195.1. Taxonomy (NCBI): domain Bacteria; kingdom Pseudomonadati; phylum Pseudomonadota; class Gammaproteobacteria; order Lysobacterales; family Lysobacteraceae; genus Stenotrophomonas; species Stenotrophomonas sp. STEN020. The sequence goes on along the minus strand of NZ_JBRREI010000012.1, from coordinate 3,856 downwards.
GTTGAAGGCATTGCTGTCTCAGATCCCAGCCTCTGAGACGCCATCGCGCCATGCTGGGCCATGCTTCCAGACAACTTCAAATGGGCGAAGGTCGCAGACTTCGAGAGCCAGCTGACGGCGATCTACGTCAACGAGATTGCTGTATCCCGATTGGTCGAGCGGCTGGACGGATCGTGGTTCGTGAATCTGGCGTACCACCTGCCCCCAGCTGGCGGAGCGGTGCTGCATCCGCCGCGCAACTGCCGGAGCTACGAGACCGGCAAGGCGGGATGCGAGGAATGGGCGCGGCGAAATGAGCGCAGATTGCGAGCTGAGACGGCAGCGATTGCGTTCAAGAAGTGGGGACATCGGTAGCGTCAGCTGCCTCTGAACTTGTCACTGCGCAGGTCGGTCTCGCTGTGACTCGTTTAGGCTCCGGCACGGTGCTGCGTGTGAAATGGTCGCGCCTGCACGCCGATATCAGCCTTGGTAGGCAAACCTCGGCTGAGAAACACCTTCGACAGTCACCTGTTCCACGAACATCGCATAGGGCCGGGCCCACACACCCAGGTCGCCATACAGCGGCTTGTAGAGCACCAGCGCTTCCAACGTTTCGCTGCTCCGGGCGAGGCCGATGACCTCGTATTCGCCGCCTTTGAAATGGCGATAGCGTCCAGGCATCAGACTGGGAAGAGGCGGTAGGTCGGACATTGACGATTTCTCTATCGGGTAGGGCGGCGGATCGTAGCGGCCGGAAGAAAGGGCTGTCTGCGCACTGAAATTGAGGCCGATGCCGATCCGTGGCGAGAGGCGCATATTGGCTCAAGCATGCTCGTGCCGGTCAAATCCCGAAGAACAGTGGAAGTGTCGCCTCAACGCATTGACGTAAACCCGTCGCTGATTTTTGCTCAGGCCAGGGGCCGCCAAGAGTGACAGGTAACTGGTTTCTATCCTCAGGGCTTGCCCAGGTAGCCTTCCAGGACTTGCCTGGCCAGCGTCAGGTTGGCCACGATGCTGGGGCCGAGGAGAGCTCGCGTGGCTGGGCCATTGGTGAGGCTCAAACCGCGAATATCGAGAGACTGCCTGATGCGCTTGCCCACGAATCTCTCCAATATTGGAGATGCGGGCAATGAGGCGCGGATCCCGCGCATCTCGATGATCGCCTCGCGCCAGGCTTTTTCATCCGGGGTGGGGGAAGAGAAGACGGTGATAAGCCTGTCCAAGGTGTTCAACATGTCGTGAAGCAGCTCGTCTTTGGCCACGTTCCTCTCCTTCTACAAAGGGTGGATTTTACTGGCTGTCAAATGGGCATTCAAACCTGCCGGTGCGGCGCAATGCTTCCGGCAACGCTGTTGTGGGCATGGGCTGTTTGCGTGCTGGGTAGCTTGTCAATCCAGGCTGCTGGCAGCCTCCAGAACGTTGTTGCGCGCGTGTGCAATGCTCTCGCGCGATACTTTGCATGCGATGGCCCGACGGGTTGGCTGGGAAGCTGCAAGGTCATCACAATCTTTTGCGGGCTTGCGGCTGAAAATATGGCAGTAGCCCTGGAGAGCACCGATGAAATCCGTTGTAATTTGTTTAGCTGCCTTGTCGTTGTTTGGCTCGGTTGCAGCCTGTGCGCCGAAAAATGACACCACTACCGAGGCTAGTCAGAAGCGTGTAGGCATGGCCAATCCCGCGTCCGAATATTGCGTGAAAAAGGGCGGCAAGGTCGAAATCAAGAAAAACAGCGAAGGTGGCGAATACGGCATCTGCCACCTTGCCGATGGCACCCAGATCGAAGAATGGGAGCTGTTCCGTCGCGACAACGCGGCCGGCAACAAATAAGGGGGCTGGGTGTTTGGTTGGGATGCCCTTGCGTATCCTGTTTCAAGGACGAGCAGGATGACCAGAGCTCAGCCCTGCGCGATGCGATGTAGTGCCGAGCCACGCTCGGCTCGCTGGCATCACTGACGCGAAAACCGCTGCCGGTACTGCATGGGCGTGAGGTGGGTGAGCTCCTTGAACATGCGCTGCAGGTTCGAGTCGCTGCTGAAGCCCAGTTCGTTGCTGATTGTTGAAAGCGGCGCCGAGGTCAGCGTCAGGCGTTCGGCTACCTGCGCCAGTTTGATGCGGCGCGAGTACGTTGCTGCGGCGTAGCCAGTCTCGTCCTTCACCTTGCGCGCAAGCGTGCGGCTGGACATGCCCAGTAGTTCTGCGAGCTTGTCCACTGTCAGCTGATCTGCGGGCAATGCTTCGATCGACGCGTGCAGCTTGCGCAGCAAGTCGCTGGGTTGCTGGATGAGGCTGAGCGCCTGGAAAACATTGTGGGTTTGTGCGGGCCTTGGCAGCACCATCAGCTTGACCAGGTCCTGCAGGATGGCCGGACTGACTGCCTGTTCAATCAGATTCTGCGCAATCGGCAGGTAGCCGCTGACGCCGCTTGCGGTGGCATGTCGTGCTGCATAGATGCAGGTGTTCTCTGCCTGCCAGCGTATCTTCGGATGGTGCTTGCGCAGGGTGTCGAGCAGCCACCAGGTGGCGGTGGCTGCTTGCCCGTCCAGGCGCCCACTGGCTGCAGCGAGGCTGACGCCGACGCAATAGCTCCACAGTCGGGCGCGCTTTGGAAACCGCGAAAGCGCCCGAATCAGTGCAGCGTTGTTCTGCAGTGCGGCTTCCACCTCGGCTGCGGATTCGGCCCAGAATCCGGGTACGAGCACGGCATCGAGAAGTGGGTCATCGATGCTGCTGTGGGCCTGCATTTCCAGACCTTGGCTGCAGTTGACCGGCCCGGCTTTCAAGCCGACGAACCGGGTTTGGAACAGCGGCTTGCCGGTGCGGCGATTGGCTGCATGCAGCAGGTCGGCAAAGGCAAGCAGGCCGGCAGGCATGCAGCCGGGAAAGAGCAAGAGGCCGATCTGGCAGGTTTTTGGCATGGCTGGTATTGAATGGAATATGGCGTTTCTTGCCATTATCAGGCAGGCCGTACCGGCTCACCATGGGCGCCTCTTTCCATCGGCCATGCCATGAAAATCCAGCAGCTCCGCAATGCCACGATCATTGTTGAAATCGGTCCGCATCGAATCTTGGTCGATCCGATGTTGGCAGGCAGGGCGGTGTTGCCGCCGCTGCGCCTGTTTGCCGGTCTGCAGCGCAACCCGCTGGTGGATCTGCCAGCGGAAGCCGAGCCGTCGCTGCAGTCGGTTACCCATTGCCTGATCACCCACTGCCAGAAAGGTCACTTCGATCACCTGGATCGTGCCGGCAAACGCTGGTTGCGCGAGCGCCGCATTCCGGTGATCTGCACGCCGCATGATGCTGGGCATCTGGCGACGCGCGGCTTGAACGTGCAGCCATTGCCTGCGGCGCACGAACTCGGAAGTCCTTTTCTAGGCGGGAGCATTCGTACCGTGCGCTGCACTCACGGACGTGGTGTGATCGGGCGCTTCATGGAGCACGGCGTGGGCTATCTGATTGAGATCCCCGGCGAGCCTCGTCTGTATCTGTCTGGCGACACCGTGCTTACGCCCGCCGTCGAAGATTTCGTGCGCAGGCATCAGCCGGATGTCTGTGTCATTCCAGCCGGCGGCGCGCGGTTTGATCTTGGTGGGGAGATCATCATGGGCCTTGATGAGGCGCTGGCGTTTGCGCGCATTGCCGAAGGCGTTGTTGTTGCCAATCATCTGGAGGCGTTGAGCCATTGTCCGGTGAGTCGGCAGGCGTTGCTGCTGGCTGCGCGGGAGGCCGGGCTGGCGGATCGCCTGTGGGTTCCAGCTGATGGTGAGGTGCTCGAGTTCTGAGCAGATGTAGTGCCGAGCCAAACAAGAGGAAGAGGGGGGGCGGGGAAGACACCACCCCCGCCCAGGGCGGGCCCGACAAGTTTTTGGTGGGGGTTGTT
>NZ_JBRREI010000011.1:0-100323 GCF_056760195.1 Stenotrophomonas sp. STEN020 | reverse complement strand
CCCCCCGCCCCCCCCCGGGGGCGCTGGGTTTTTTGTGCGCCCCCGCCCCCCCCCCCCACCCCCCTCCCGCTCCTGCAACCTTTGCCTGCGCGGCTCCCCCCGCTCCTACAAAAGAATGCCCGGGGTGCTGCGGGCTCTCAGCGGGCAGCGCCAGTCTCGGTGTTCGGGCCATGCTCGGCTATCATCGTCGGCATGCATGAAGTCAGCCTGATCCTCCTCCAATCCTCGTTTCCGTGCCCCGCCAAGGCCCCGCAATGCTCTGGCGGTGCGGCATGAATGCGATCCGTCCGTTGCCGGAAATCCTGATCAACCAGATCGCCGCCGGCGAAGTGGTTGAACGTCCCGCTTCGGTGGTCAAGGAGCTGGTCGAGAACGCGCTCGATGCCGGCGCCACACGTGTCGATATCGACCTGGAAGAGGGCGGCGTACGCCTGATCCGCATCCGCGACAACGGTGGTGGTATCGCCGCGGACCAGCTGCCGTTGGCGGTATCGCGTCACGCTACCAGCAAGATCGCCAGCCTGGATGATCTGGAGTCCGTCGCCACGCTCGGCTTCCGTGGCGAAGCCCTGCCATCGATTGCTTCGGTCAGCCGCTTCACCCTGGCCTCGCGGCGTGCCGATGACGAGCACGGCTCCGCCTTGCAGATTGAAGGCGGCAAGCTCGGCGATGTCACCCCGCGTGCGCACGCGCCCGGCACCACGGTCGAAGTGCGCGAGCTGTTCTACAACGTGCCGGCACGGCGCAAGTTCCTGCGTGCCGAGCGCACCGAACTTGGCCATATCGAAGAGTGGTTGCGCTCGCTGGCACTGGCGCGTCCGGATGTTGAACTGCGCGTTTCGCACAATGGCAAACCTTCGCGTCGCTACAAGCCCGGCGATCTGTACTCGGATGCGCGTCTGGGCGAAACCCTGGGCGAGGACTTCGCACGCCAGGCGCTGCGCGTGGATCACAGCGCCGCTGGCCTGCGTCTGCACGGCTGGATTGCGCAGCCGCAGTACTCGCGAGCCAGTTCCGATCAGCAGTACCTCTATGTCAATGGTCGCTCGGTGCGCGATCGCAGCGTCAGCCATGCGGTGAAGATGGCCTACGGCGATGTGCTGTACCACGGTCGTCAGCCGGCCTACGTATTGTTCCTGGAACTGGACCCGACCCGGGTCGACGTCAACGTGCATCCGGCCAAGCACGAGGTGCGCTTCCGCGATTCGCGCCTGATCCACGATTTTGTCTATCGCACACTGAAGGACGCGCTGGCTGAAACCCGCGCCGGTATGGAACCAGCTGCAGGGCCGGCGCATCCGGCCGATCCGCAGGCACAGGCTGCACCAAGCTATGCAGGTGCAGGCGGCTATCTGTTGTCGCGACCAGGCGGTAGTGCGGGCGGCGGCGGTGGCAATGGCAATTGGCAGGCGCGGCAATCGCCGCTGGGCCTGCAGGTGGCTGATGCGCCATCGGCTTATGCCGCCCTGTATTCGCCGGTTGAGGGCGGTGCCGAGGTGCTGCGCCAGACCGATAGCGGTCCGTCATTGCCACCGACCTCCAACGATGCCGGCGTGCCGCCGCTGGGCTACGCGATTGCCCAGCTGCATGGCATCTATATCCTGGCCGAAAACGCCGAAGGCCTGATCGTGGTGGACATGCATGCCGCGCATGAGCGTATCGGTTACGAACGCCTCAAAAATGCGCACGACGGCATCGGCCTGCACGCGCAGCCGCTGCTGGTGCCGATGACCTTGGCGGTGGGCGAACGCGATGCCGATACCGCCGAGCGTGAGGCGGCCACCTTGGCTGCGTTGGGCTTCGAGGTCACCCGTTCCGGTCCCGGTTCGCTGCATGTGCGCAGCATTCCGGCGCTGCTGGCCAACGCCGAGCCGGAAGGCTTGCTGCGCGATGTGCTCGGCGATCTGCGCGAGCATGGCCAGAGCCGTCGCATCGCAACTGCGCGTGATGAACTGCTGTCGACCATGGCCTGCCACGGCGCAGTGCGCGCCAATCGGCGCCTGACCATTCCTGAGATGAATGCATTGCTGCGCGATATGGAGATCACCGAGCGCTCCGGGCAGTGCAATCATGGCCGTCCGACCTGGGCGCGCTTCTCCTTGGCTGAAATTGATCGCTGGTTCCTGCGGGGGCGTTGATGAAACACGTATTGGGGTGCGTGGCTTTGGTTGCCGCGATGCTGCTCGGTGGCTGCGGCGATGATGCGAAGAATGCAGCGCCAGCGGCGAAGGTCGATCCGGCTTTTGCGCATGACAATGAGCTTTGGCGCGAGCAGCGGTTGACCGAATTGCTGGCCCCGGATGGCTGGACCAGCCTGGTCGGCCTGCATTGGCTGGACCTGAAAGCGCATTACATCGGCAGCGGCAGTACCAGCGGCATCCGTCTGGCGGCAGGGCCGCCGCGCATGGGGATGGTCACGCGGGTAGGGGACGCATGGTTTTTTGCGCCTGAGCCCGGTGTCTCGGTCAAGGTTGATGGGCAGGTGGTGAAGGGTCGTATTCCACTGCATAGCGACCATGCCGAAGCGCCAACGCTGATTCATTTCGACGATGACAAAGGCAACTTGAGCCTGATCGAGCGGGGGCAGCGCTTCGGCTTGCGGGTGAAGCACGCCGATGCTCCCGCACGGGTGGGGTTCACTCATCTGGATTACTGGCCTGCGGATCCGAGCTGGCGTATCACCGCGCGTTTCGTGCCGCACGACGTCAATAAAACCATGCCGATTGTCGATATCACTGGGCTGACCAGCGAGCTGGCCAATGCCGGCGCCATCGAGTTCGAGCGCAATGGACGCACCTGGCGACTGGAGGCATTGGGTGATGTTGGTCGTCCGTTGCAGGTGATCGTCGCTGATCGCACCAGTGGCCGTGGCAGTTACGCGGCCGGGCGTTACATCGATGTGGACGTGCCGGATGCGAAAAGTCAGGTGGTGATCGATTTCAATCGCGCCTATAACCCGCCGTGTGCATTCACTCCGTTTGCTACCTGTCCCTTGCCGCCGCCGGAGAACCGTCTGGACATGGAGATTACAGCGGGTGAGAAGGCCTATACCAAATCCAAGCAGGAGCCGTCGGCATGAGTTGGTTCAAGCGCGTAGGAATGTTGTTGGCAACCAGCCTGCTGGTCGCGAGCCCATTGCTGGCAAGTGCAGCAGTGCCCAAGTCTGCGGCCAAGCAGCCGCCGGTGCCGCTGCTGTGGAAGGTCAGTGGCGCACAGGGCAGTGAATTGTATCTGCTCGGCTCGTTCCATCTGCTCAAGGCGGATGACTATCCGTTGTCCAGCGACGTGGATCGCGCGTTCACCGGCGCACAGCGTTTGTTGTTCGAGCTGTCACCGGAGGAGATGAACTCGCCGCAGCTGGCCACGCAGATGATGCAGGCGGCGCTGCGTCGTGACGGTCGCCAGCTCAAGGATGATCTTGATGCAGCCACTTGGCAGCGACTTGAACGATGGGGTGCGGCCAACAACATGCCGGTCGATCGGCTGGCCGGGCTCAAGCCCTGGTTTGTCGGCCTGACTGTCAGCATCGCGCAGATGACCCAGCAGGGATTGGACCCGAAGTCGGGACTGGATCGGCATCTGATGGACCGAGCCGCGCGCGCCGGCAAGCCTGCCTCAGGACTTGAAAGCGCTGCCTCACAGATCACCATGCTCGACAGCATGAGCATTGACGAGCAGCGTCAGTTGCTGCGTGAAGCCTTGGAGCAGGTGGACAAGGGCGACGAGCAAAGCCGCCAGCTGCACGATGCCTGGCGCCGTGGCGATGACGTGATGTTGTGGCGGGATATGGCTGCGCAGATGAAGCGCGAGTACCCGGGGCTGTATCAGCGGATCAATGTGGATCGCAACAACGCCTGGCTGCCCAGCCTGCAGCAGTGGCTGCAACCTGGACACGGCAATACCTTGGTGGTTGTTGGCGCGTTGCATCTGCTGGGCAGCGATGGCGTGGTCGAGAAGCTGCGCGCGCAAGGCTACAAGGTCGAGCGGATCTGCAGTGCCTGCAAGCGTTGAGTGCTTTTGGTTTCGTAGCTTTTGTGGGAGCGGTGTTAGCCGCGAAGCCACTGAGGTCTGATGCCGCGGGAGCTTCGCGGCTCACGCCGCTCCCACAAACAGCACAAATGTCAGAAAAATCTCTGCGACACAAAGCAAAAGGCCGACGCTTGCGTCGGCCTTTTCATTGCCCTCAGCGGCTGCTGCGGGTCTTGCCACCGGTGCTGCCGGTCGGCGGCGGATCGGTCGGCTTGCTGGTGCCCGTCGGCGGACGCGGGCCGCCAAAGCCGGTGCCCATATTGCGCTGGAATTCCTGCCACAGCTCCAGGTTGCGCTCGGTGAGCTGGTTCATCATCGCCCACGGCGTCTGCCCGAGCAGGTTGCCCATCTGCTGGCGGAACTGCTGCTGCTGGTCCAGGAACACCTGCATGCTGCGCTCCAGGTAGTTGCCCATGAAGCCCTGCAATGAGTCACCGTAGAAACGGATCAACTGGCTCAGCAGCTGGGTGGACAGCATCGGCTCGCCGTCCTGCTCCTTGTCCGCAATGATCTGCAGCAGCACCGAACGGGTCAGGTCGTCGCCACTCTTGGCGTCGCGGACCTCGAAGTCCTCGCCGTCGAGAATCAACTGACGGACGTCTTCGATGGTGATGTAGCTGGAAATCTCGGTGTCGTAGAGCCGGCGATTCGGATACTTCTTGATGATGCGGGTCGCAGCCATTAAGCAGTCACTCGTCACGGTAGGTGCGCAGCATGGCGCAGTGCAGCAGGGCTTGCAACCGCCAAAAGTACAGGTTGCAAGCGTCGGAGAACTCTAGGTTTGTTGCGCAACATGAATCGCCATGTTGTGCAACATGGCGCGGGCTGTCACTGGGCACCTGTCACCAGCCCATGTGGTGGCCGCCGTTGATGTCCAGATTGGAGCCGGTGATCCAGCTGGCTTCCTCGGCAACCAGGAAGGCGACTGCGTAGGCGATCTCCTCCGGCTTGCCCAGGCGCCCGGTGGGGATGTCGGCAATGATCTTTGCCCGCACTTCCTCGGGTACGGCCATCACCATGTCGGTGGCCACATAGCCCGGCGAGATGGTGTTGACGGTAATGCCGAAACCGGCGTTCTCGCGCGCCAGAGAGATGGTGAAGCCATGCATGCCGGCCTTGGCGGCGGCGTAGTTGGCCTGGCCGTACTGGCCCTTCAAGCCATTGATCGAGCTGATCTGGATCACCCGGCCCCAGCAGCGCTTGCGCATGCCTTCGATCACCGGGCGGGTCACGTTGAACACCGAGTTGAGGTTGGTATTGATCACCTCATGCCACTGTTCCGGGCTCATCCGGTGGAAGGTGGTGTCGCGGGTGATGCCGGCGTTGTTGACCAGGATCTCTACCGGCCCAAGTCCGGCCTCGACCGCCTGGATCATGGCGCGGCCGCTGTCCGGGTGCGCCACGTCGCCTTCGAACAGTGCGATGTCATAGCCCTTGCTGCGCATGGTCTGCTGCCACTGCTGCGCCTTTTCGGCGTTGCGGAAGTTGGTGGCGACGCGGTGCCCTTGATCGGCGAGGCGTTGGCAGATGGCGGTACCAATGCCGCCGGTACCACCGGTGACCAGTGCGACGCGCGATGTCATGGGCTCAACTCCAGGGCAGATTGCAGGGCAGTCCCCGATTCTAATGAAACTGCGCTCAGCCCGGGGGCTGTTGCGGGGCTCGAAGCGAGGTTTTTTGCAGCCGGGCTGGCTCAAAGGCGGCTGCAGCATGCTGCAGCGCCTCGGCAACGCTGGCTGCAGCATCCAATGCGGCAGGCTGCTGGCCCAGTGCCGCCCATAGCCAGCGCAGCACCGGTACCGGCTGGGCGCTGTCGACGGGGATGGCGGCCTGCGACTTGGACAGCTTCTGCCCGGCGCTGTCCAGCAGCAACGGCAGATGCAGGTAGTGCGGAGTGGGCAGGCCCAGCGCCTGCTGCAGCAGAATCTGCCGCGCGGTGGAGTCGATCAGGTCGGCGCCGCGCACCACGTGGGTGATGCCTTGCTCGGCATCGTCCACCACCACGGCAAGTTGGTAGGCCCAGCAGCCATCGGCGCGCAGCAGCACCACGTCGCCAACTTCCCGGTCCACATCCTGTTGCTGTCGGCCCTGCAGGGCATCGTCGAAGCTGACATGGCTGCCATCGGCCACGCGCAGGCGGATGGCTGGATGCGGGCGCTGCTGGCTGGCGACGCAGCGGCGGTGGATGCCGTGCTGGCCGGCCAGGTCGGCGCGGCTGCAGTGGCAGGCAAATGCCTTGCCCTGATCCAGCAATTGGGTGATCGCGGCCTGATAGAGAGCGTTGCGTCGGCTCTGGTATTGCACCGGCAAGTCCGAGATCAGCCCGAACGCGCTGAGCGTGGCCAACTGTGAATCGACCGCGCCGGGTACTTCGCGAGGGGGGTCCACGTCCTCTACGCGCACCAGCCATTGGCCGCCGGCATGGCGGGCCAGCAGCCAGCTGCCGAAGGCGGCCAGCATGGAGCCCAGGTGCAAGGGGCCGGTCGGGGAGGGCGCAAAGCGGCCGCGGTAAGGAATAGCTGGCATCGAAACTGAATCGTCGGTCAGATTAATGCTTGAATTCAAGCTGTCTGCGCCGCAAATTGGCTGCATCTCCAATCCTTATGGATCTGTTTCCCATGTTTACCCGTATCGGGCTGTTTCTTCTGACCAACGTTGCTGTGCTGATCCTGGCCAGCGTCGTCATGTCCATCCTGGGCGTGAACTCCTCGCAGATGAGCGGCTTGCTGGTCATGGCGGCCATCTTTGGCTTCGGTGGCTCGATCATCTCGCTGCTGCTGTCCAAGTTCATGGCCAAGCGCGGCACGGGCGCCGTCGTCATTACCGAGCCGCGCAACCAGACCGAGCGCTGGTTGCTGGACACCGTGGCCCGCCAGGCCAAGGCGGCTGGCATTGGCATGCCAGAAGTTGCGGTGTACGACGCGCCTGAGATCAATGCCTTTGCTACCGGCGCCAACCGCAACAATGCGCTGGTGGCGGTCTCCACCGGTCTGCTGCACAACATGAGCGAGGACGAGGCCGAGGCGGTGCTGGGCCACGAAATCGCCCACGTTGCCAACGGCGACATGATCACCATGGCGCTGCTGCAGGGTGTGTTGAATACCTTCGTGATTGTGCTGGCGCGTGTGGTCGGCGGCATCATCGACAGCGCACTGTCGGGCAACCGCGAAGGCGGCGGCCGTGGCTTTGCGTACTACATCATCGTGTTTGTGCTGGAGATGGTGTTCGGCCTGTTCGCGACGATGATCGCGATGTGGTTCTCGCGTCACCGTGAGTTCCGTGCCGACCAGGGTGGTGCCTCGCTGGCTGGCCGGCAGAAGATGATCGCAGCATTGGAGCGCCTGAAGCTCAATCACGGCCAGAGCACCTTGCCGACCCAGATCGCTGCTTTTGGCATTGCCGGTTCCGCTGCCAAGAAGCTGTTCCTGAGTCATCCGCCGCTGGAAGAGCGCATTGCCGCGCTGCGTTCCTCAACGGTGGCCTGAGTCGGGCTTGCTTACGGTTGGCGCTGAAGTCAGCGCAATCCGCAATTGATTGAACACAACGCCCCGCAAGGGGCGTTGTCTGTTTTGGTGTTGATGGCGCAGCTGCGTCCTTGCAGTTGACTGCGGACGGAGGCAGCAGTTCTGTGATTTGCCGTCTGTAGAATCCAGACTCCGGGCTTCTACCCCCATGGCTTTATGTCTAGGCTGTAGGCATGGCCGAACAGCGGGGAGTGGATCGTGCAGGATGCGCACTATTGGGTGATGGAGTTCTGGAATGGGCTGAGCGTGCTGGATCTGCTTGTCGGCTCGGTGCTTGGAGCGGTTCTGGGGCTGGCGTTGGGGGTGGCCGCGTGGATTGCATTGGCGCGCGGCGGCGGTCTCGCGCGACGGAGGCGCTGGCATCACTGGCTGATTGCCAGCTATGTGGTGGTTCTGCCGCTGTTGTTTGCCTTTGTCGGGCTGCAGTTGGGCTTGGTCGCAGGCGGGCAGCGCGCCTTGTACAAGCAGGTCGATCATTTTCAGCCGCATCTGCAGGCTGCAACCGAGCATTGGCTGGTTGATTTCGAGAACTCGCTGGACACGCCGGAGCTGGAGGCGATGCTGCGGGACGATGTCTCCGCGCACGATGCTGCGCGCATCGCGGTGGAGTCCTACCTGAGCAAGCATCGGTTGGCGGATATCAGCATGCTCAATGGCGAGAGTTTGCCTCAACGTTGGGGGCGCAAAGGCATCGAGCACCTGCGCAGCGAGGTGATGTTGCAGTGGGTGGAGGACAGCCTGGTCGAGGAGGTCGGGGGCCGCGGTGGGCTGGATGAATCCGTGTTCCGCGAGGTGCTGGGCATGCGCATGAGCGAGTTGCTGCATACCAAAGGGGTCATCCGCCTGCTGAAGGCGCAGATCAGTTCGATGATGCCAGGCATCTATTTCGGATTGTTGCTGCCGCTGCTGATCGTTATGGCGCTGGTGTTGCTGGAAATCTGGTTGGCTGCCCGCCATGGCTGGGGCCGGTAGCTAGCGCCCGGGGCCGCGAATGTTCCTGGAAGGGTAGGTGACCGACAGGTTGGGCTGGTCGCAGCTTGTCTGGGGGAGCGAGCTCAGCCGTGAATCGGGTAAGGCAGATTTCGGGCGTTGTGAGGGTTTTTTTTGATGTGCCCCACGTAAACGCTCAGCGACCAAGTACCCATATGCGGCGATGCAAAGGGTGGCGTGATTGTGAAAGCCAAGCCAACCGCGTCCTTCGTAGTGGTCCAGTCCGAACTCCCGCTTCAAGTCCTGATAGTCGCATTCAATTCGCCAGCGGGCCTTGACTGTGGTTACCAAATCCTTGCACAGGGTGCTTGCCGGCAGGTTGGACAGGAAGTATCTGGTTGGCTTGATCTCGTCTTTGGGCCATTCAATCAAGAGCCACTCCTCCTGGCGCAAACGATCACCCTGTGCTGCGCGTACACGCAGGGCGGCGAAGCGTCCCGACAACGTCGTGTTGCTACCTTCCCGTCATGACACCGTCTTGAAGGCGCGCCAAGTCAACGACAACGCAAGAGCCTCCACAGACTGCGGCTGACGATCAGCTGTGCGGCGATGGCGAACCGGAGGACGGCCTTGACCCTTCCACAGCGTTGGTGGTTCGGGCGTCAGCCCCGGTGGCCAGACCTTCACGCTCGAGACGATGCCTACCGCATAGTCCAAATCCAACCCAATCAGTCCATCGCGCCAAGCCGTATTGCTGCCATAGGCTGCATCGGCCAAGACCGTGCCACGCCCAACTCCAGCAGCATTCGCTGCATGTATCTGCGCCAGCGCAATCTCCGGCTTGGTGGCGAATTGGACCTCCTTGGGAACCCCTGCCTTTTCCAGGCGCGTTGCATCACAAGCCCAGGCCTCAGGCAGATACAGTCCAAAGGCAATTGGAACGCTTGCCGCAGGCGTCGCCAATGACAGGCTCACCGCTACCTGGCAGCTGTCTTGCTTGCCGATCTCGCCGCAGTACTGGCGGGCTACACCTACCGAATGTTGTCCTTTCTTCCGAAAACCGGTGTCGTCAACGACCCAGTACACCTCGTTCTTCAGATCCAGCCGCGCCCCAACATGCTGGCGAACTTGCTCCAACACTGCCGTATCGGACCACTCCGAAATCCGCTGCAATAGCCTCGTAAGCCCGTCGCACGATCAGCGTGACCGAGTGTTGCCGATAGTCCATCCAAATATGCAGAGAAACGAGTCTCGTTGTTAACTGTAGGCATGACGATCCCTGCGCTTGGAAAACTACGTGGAGAGTAGCCCATTTATTACACGGTAGGACTAGCCGGGTATCCACGAAACACGGGCTTGATCAAAACAAATCGGACCCAAAAATGCGCATGAAGAGTGCCCTCGAAATCATATGTTAGGAGTACTTTCTAGGAGCCATATTGGATACTTTCGCAACCTAAATTATCGTTCGGTGTGCGCTGACCTGGTCGCAGTTTCTCAGGATTTGGTGGACTGCCTTTAACGCATTCCGTTGCGTACAAGCGTGTTCATGGTCAATGGGATTGATTCGCTGTCCAGAGTCATGGTGAAAAGGGGCGAGGATGCGTTCCAGCTTGTTTCGAAACGAAGTTCTTTCTGCACGTCAAGCCGAGTGGCTGGGCTCGATTCGCGCTCAGGCGCCACGTCCAGGCTGGCTCTTTTTCGGGTTTGCCCTGTCTGCGATGGCATCCGTTCTGGCATTGCTCGTCTGCGGTCATTACACCCGCCATGAGCAGGTTGGCGGTGTTCTGGTACCCAGCGGCGGTCTGTTAACAATTATGCCTGTTGATGCCGGTGTGGTTGAGCGAGTGCTGGTGAAGGAGGGCGATAGAGTGCGAGCTGGCCAGTCGCTTGTGGAAATATCGGGAGAACAAGGTAGCGCGGCTCTAGGCGATACGCACGCCGCCATCGAGATGCAGTTGCAGCTTAAACGTGATCGGCTGAAAGCGGATCTTGTCGAGCAACAGAGTCTTGCTCAGCTACGACAGATGGATCTGTTCGCTCGACGCGCAGCATTAAAATCGCAGATAGAACAGCTAGATGGACAAATTGCTATCCAGATCCAACGGGCCAGTGGCGCCAGGGCCCTCTACACGGAATGGTCAAAATATGTCGCTAGCGGCGTCATCAGCAAATTTCAGGTGCTGCAACAGAATGACGTTGCGCTGCAGAATGAGGCACAGGTCATGCAGTTGCAGGCGCAACACTTTCAGTTGAAGCAGCAGGCTGAAGAACTGCGGGGCATGCTTTCCCAACTACCTGCTAGTAGCGCCGTTAGCAAGAATGATACAGATCGGCAAATGGCCGAAGTAGCTCAATCGTTAGCCGAGAATGCTGTGCGACGGGAGGCAGTGTTGCGTGCAACTGCAGATGGCACTGTGGTCACAGTGCTGGTGCATCCTGGTCAGGCGGTTACATCGCAGCAGTCTGTTTTGACCGTTCTTCCCAACACATCCACGCTTATAGCTGAGCTTTGGGTGCCTCCAGAATCCATCGGATTCGTTCGGAAGGGTGAGGCTGTTGTGATTCGCTATCAAGCGTATCCATATCAGAAATTCGGCCAATACAGAGGCTATGTGAGCGAGGTTTCGCGGAGCGCCGTCTCTGCAGCGGAAATCAGTCGCCTGATAGGGCAGGACAGCAAGGAGCCGCGGTTCCGAGTTCGCGTGGCCTTAGACAGCCAGCACGTACTGGTTTACGAACAGAACGAACCTCTGAAGCCAGGGATGACACTGGATGCCGACATCCTGCTGGATCGCCGCCGCCTGATCGAATGGGTGCTTGAGCCGCTTTCGGGATTTGCCGCGCGCATGCGAGGCCGGGCCGTGGCGGATAGGGGGCATGGAGATGGCTGACGGCAGTGGCTCCCACTTTTCCTGGGGCCATCGACGGCAGTTGTCGCTGGTTCTGCAAACCGAAGCGGCTGAATGCGCCTTGGCCTGTTTGGCTATGGTCGCCCGTTATCATGGATACGACACGGATCTCCCGAGTCTGCGGCGCAGGTTCAGCACCTCGCTGAAAGGTACGAATCTGGTGAATCTGGTCAATATAGCTCATGCGCTTGGATTTGAAGCACGCCCCCTACGCGCAGAGCTGAACTATCTGATTGACGCACAGATGCCTTGCATTCTGCATTGGGACCTGAGTCACTTCGTGGTTCTGCATCGTATGACCCGCAAAGGTGCAGATATCTACGATCCCGCACATGGGCGTTATTGCATGCCTCATGTGGAGCTCAGCAAGCATTTTACCGGAGTGCTCTTGGAGTTGGTGCCTGGAGTGGACTTTGTGCCCGTTGAAGAACGGCAGCGAATATCACTACAGGCTCTCGCTGGAAAGATAGTGGGCCTCGGGCGTACGCTCACTCAGGTCATGGGTTTGGCGCTGGTGATTGAAGTGCTGGCTCTGCTATTGCCGTTTCAAATGCAGTGGGTGGTCGATCAGGTTCTATTGTCGTCCGACAAGAACTTGCTGCTGGTAGTCACGCTTGCATTCCTGATTGTGACTGTCCTGCAGATGGGCCTCACCCTAGCCCGAGCATGGATCATCAGCTGGCTGGGGGCCACGTTGAATGCCCAGTGGACCACCAACCTGTTCAGTCATCTGCTGAACCTACCACTGGACTACTTCGGGAAACGGCACATGGGTGATGTGGTGTCACGCTTCAATTCAGTGCAGACAATTCAGAACACGTTGACGGGTAGCTTCGTCGAGGCGGCACTGGATGGTCTTATGGGTAGCTTAGCGTTGATCATTCTTTTCTACTACAGTGTGCCGCTGACGCTTTGGATTATTGTGGTTTTTGCAGCTTATGCTCTTACGCGCTGGGCGTTTTATCGAAAGCTCTGGATGATCAACGAAGAACAGTTGGTTTACGGAGCCAAACAGCAAACGGAACTGATGGAATCCGTGCGCGGCGTTCAGGCGATCAAGCTGGCGAACAAACAAAGTGAACGTCGGGCCCGCCTGGCAAACGCCACTTTTGAATCGGCTCATCGCACCATGCGGACTCAGCGTATCGCTCTGGCATTTGGAGCTATCAATCAGGGGCTGTTTGGGATCCAACGCGTTGTATTGATCGCGCTTGGTGCCTACTTAGCCATGAATGACGCATTTTCTGTTGGAATGCTGGTCGCGTTCGTAGCTTATGCCGATCAGTTCTCAAGCAAAATTGGCGGTTTGGTCGATAAGATTGTTGACTTCAGGATGCTGCACCTGCATGCCGAGCGCATCGCAGACATTGCGCTCACCGAGCCTGAGCCCCATGCACAGGGAACGTACAGCGGCGATGAAGCTGCATCGAGTGTCAGGTTGAAGAATCTCGGCTTTCGCTATGCCGAAAGTGAACCTTGGATATTCCGGAATTTGAGCTTGACTGTCGAAGAAGGAGAGTCGATAGCAATCGTAGGGAGTAGTGGTTGCGGCAAGAGCACGCTCGCCAAGATCATGTTGGGTCTCCTCAGTCCGCAAGAAGGACAGGTGGAGATTGGCGGGATGACGATCGCCACTTTGGGTCAAGCGCGCTATCGATCCATGTTTGCGGCGGTAATGCAGGATGATCAGTTGTTCACAGGAAGCATTGGAGACAACATAGCTTTCTTTGATCCGCAGGCGGGGCTACCGGACATTCAACGGGCCGCGCAATCAGCTGCCATCCACCAGGAAATCGTCGCCATGCCAATGGGCTACGAAACAATGGTTGGAGATATGGGCTCAACTCTTTCAGGCGGACAGAAGCAGCGCGTGCTACTAGCCAGAGCGCTTTATCGTAACCCAAGGATTCTGGTGTTGGATGAAGCAACCAGTCATCTGGATGCAGGCAACGAATTTGCGGCGAATGAGACCATCCGAAAAATGAGGATCACTCGAATCGTCATCGCGCATCGAAAGGAAACCATCGATCAAGCGGATCGGGTTTTTGACCTCTCCAGCTGTTCTGGATCAGCTTGAGATAATGAGGAACGGCGGCCGCTGCCAGTGCAGCGAGTAGCTCGTGATGGCCTGGGACGGATGATCCATGTGGGGCTCAAGCGCGGGAGAACTCAACGCTATGGATAATTGATGTTGTCTTGAGCTTCGCTCAATGTCTGTTTCCTGTTCATATCAAGCGGGCATTGAGCGGCGCTTATGGCGCTGCTGAACGGAGTGAGGCCGGTGAGATCGGTCTCATTTTACAATCCAAAGGAGAGTATTGTGAAAAATACTGATGTGAATCCGGTTATGCACAAGTTCGCCAGAGAGATTGAACTGGAAGAGATGGCCCTGGTTTCTGGTGGGGATACCGTGGGGTCTTCAGGTCCCAAGCAACACGCTGCTTTCATTGAGACGCTTAATGAAACCGGCAGTGGTCCGGATACGGTGAACGGAAAGCCCGGGACCGGCTGGACCGAGACTTACGGGTGATGATTCATTGTTGATGCGAAGAAGCACTGCCGGCTGTTTGGAGGTAAAAAATCCAGATGGCCGGCTCTAAGTAAATGCTCGGGATGGAACATTTCCATCGAATTTCATGTTGGCGTAATTCTGTGTGAATGAAGAAGTGGGCGCAATTTCAATTGTTCATGACGGTTTGGTGGCGGTGCCCAGTCATGTGCTTGCCTTGGGTTTGGTTGTGGGAGAAATGGCTTGGAAAAGCGCGATTGCTTAATAATTTCCGCTGAGTCGGATTACCATGCGTGCGCGGTGAGGTATGCCGTTCGTGCTGCCGGAGGAGTATGTGAAATTTTGGATACGACAAAGCTGATACATCAGGCGTTGCCAAGCGCACACATCTCTATTTCCAGTGGGGGTTTGGTTGTTGGCGGAGTTGTGCCAGCTTTTGGGCGTAAGTCTATCTGGGTGCGGAGGATGTTTCGAGTCAAGGATTTGGATGGACTTTCTCCTGTCTATACGAAATACGTTTACAACGAGGCGACGGAGTTTGAAAGCAATATTGTCAAGGGGTTGGAGTCCAAGGCGGAAACCATGTGGGTAAACAGGGTGTCGAGCGTCAACGTCGCAGAACTCAAATCCCATCAGCTCTCCGTTGCTTTGCAGTGTGGCCTGAACGTGCCGGCTACGCTGATCGCGGCGGATCCAGGGCTGATAAGGGAGTTCTGTGGAAGGCTTGGCACTGTGGTCATAAAGCCATTTAGTCCGCACAGTTGGCTGAGTAGGGAGGGTAATAAAAAATGGATGGCGTTCGCAAATAAAATTACGCTTCGAGATATTGAATCATGCGATGATGCTGAGCTACGTGCTGCGCCTTGCATATACCAAGAGTACGTTCAGACCGTTGCAGATATCAGAGTTGGCGTGATCGGAGAGGAGGTTTTTGCGCTTGAAATGCGGCACGGTGTTCCGGGGAAAATAGATTTCAGGACTATGGAAGACGGGGAGCTTTTCTATCGGCGGTGCGAGGTTCCACGCGACATTGTTCGTGGGCTCCAGGAGCTTATGCAAAGGCTCGACGTGACCATAGCCAGTGCGGATTTTATACTGGACGATACTGGGCAATGGAATTTCATAGAGCTCAACCCATCCGGTGCTTTTTTGTTTCTTGAGGATAGGTGCCCGGACATCGGGATACTTTCAGCGACAGCTTCTTTCTTGAGCTACGGCTTCGTCAAGAGGGACTGTGAGAGGGAGTTTCCTTGCTTGGCTTCCTTTGTCGGGTCTCCGGAATATGAAAGCTGGATGTTGGAGAAGGCGCGGTTCGACAATCTGTGCAAGGATAGAGGGAGCGTTACTTTCTTGGATGAGGTCGGGAGATGAAAGTCTACTTGAGCATGGGGCAGGAAGTATTTTTTCTTATTCTTGTTCTTCTTTTTCCAATGAGACTGCAAGCAAGCGGATATTCTGAGTATGAAAATTACAGGATATGGCAGCTGCGAGTTGCCGCGGCGGAATATGCTTCGCTGAGGGCGCAAGAACTGTGCGAATGGTCCCCTGGCTCATCGATTGTTTATGCAGATCAGTTCTTGTTGAGTAAAAACGTGAGTAATGATGGGTTGCTTATGAATATCATGGCAATGCTCAGATTGGATCAAAATGCAAGGGCCATTTCCGACGCGCGAGGGGATAGAGACCACATATCTTCTAGTAAGGCTCAGGAAGTGGACGCCGAGAATTTAGTGCGGCTAAAGAGCATTTTTGCAAGGTACGGATTTCCGACCATCGAACAAGTGGGCGAAAGTGGTGTCGATGCGATGATGCTGATGGTCGCTCACGCAGATGCCGACTTGGAGTTCCAGAGATCTGTTCTCTTGAACATGGAAGAAGAGGTGGAAAAGGGGGTGTTGCCTGCTGTTTACCCTGCGGCGCTGAAAGCCATACGACCACGGATAAGTCATGGAGAGACGGCTCGGGCCGGTGTTCGGGACACTAAATTGCCTGATGCGAATGCGGATTCGTCGGGTCCCATCAACGAGAAAGTGCGCAGCAGCCCTCGCCAGTGCTATCACCATAGGCGGAGTGACATCATTGACTCGTACATTCGTAGCCGATACGTCCTGGCACCAGAGGTCGTCTCGTTGGGGGTCGGGGCGAGTCGAATGCCCGGTAACGCAGCTACAGCGCGGGATAGCCAAATGACGGTTCGTCCTTGATCATCGCCTTGATCGGCTCTACGAGCTCGGCGTTGACCTTAGCCTGCGCTTTGGCCGGCTCGCAGCACGTTGTAGCTGGCAGGGGCGACAGTTTTTTCGACGCGGATTTTCAGCATGTCTTGCCGTAGGCGATGACTGTCAACCTTGTGCGGGTATGCTGGTGTGTACTTCAACGTGCGAAAGAGCGATTCGGAGTACGGGTTGTTGTTGCTCACGCTCGGTCGACTGAAGGACGGCAGGATGCCAAGATTTTGCAACGTAGCGAGCATGGTGGCTCCCTTCATAGGACTGCCATTGTCTGCATGTAGCCCCAGCGCATCACGTACAACGCGTTCGCGTCGGCTCGCTTTGGTGATCAGCTGCGCGGCGTGGCTGGCCAGTTCATCATGGTGCACTTCCCAGCCAACAATCTTACGGCTGTAAATGTCGAGCACCATATACAGCCGGTAGAACGCACCTTTGATCGCGGCCGTAAGATAGGTGATGTCCCAAGACCACACTTGGTTGGGAGCACGCGCGATCAGGGCCTTGGGTTTTGCTACTTCCGGGCGCTTTGTGTACGTCCGCGTCGAGCCGCTTGGCCGCGCTCGCGCAGCGCCCGGTACATGCTGGAGTCGGAGGCAATGTAGATTCCCTGATTGGCCGGACGCGGCACAATCTGCGCGGGCGGCAGTCTCTGGTGCTCCGGCCGGTTGCATGTTTCGACTATCGTTTCCTTTTCAGCATTATCCAATGCATGCGGGCTGTGCTTGACCGCGCCCTTGCGCGCATCAATCAGACTCTCCGTACCGCGTCAGCGGCGCAGCGTCCTGCTCACTATTCCCGCCACCGCACAAGCTTCATCGCCCCGCGCGCCGCAGATGATAGCTTCATCAATCAACGTCACGGCCATCTGTTTGGCCGACTCGGAAATCAAACGTCCTCGTCGGCACCCTAGATGGCCCGGACTTTTTTTGAAAGGGTCAGCAGGGCTGCCGCCTCCGCCAACGCCCGCTCCTAGCGAAGATGCTCCTTCTCAAGATGCCGCATCCGCTTGCGCAACACCGTTGCCTCGGCACGGGAAGTGGACGTATCGGCCGTGAACATGGACTCGCCGCAGTCCAGCTTCCAGGCATCGAGTTGCTCCAGGTATATCCCTTTCTCACGACACCAGGCCGCACGCTAATGCTGAAGCGCAGATCGGCTCAGTAATGTTGGATTTCTACTTTGGCCTGCTGTTGCCGCTGCTTATCGCGCTGGCGCTGGTGCTGCTGTAGATCTGGTTGGCCGCCGGCTATGGCTGGGTCATCAGCCGGTGCCCGGGACGGTGGTTGTCTTTGCTATGGCCCTTGGCTGGCTTGCCGCTCGCCGGCGCAGGCCGGCTCTGGGGGGCCGGCGTCAGCCGCGAAGCTGGCGGCCGCTCAAGCTGCTGCAGCCGGTGTCATCTGACGAAGTCTTTGATTCGCGGCTGACGCTGTAAAAAAAATCCGATGCCAAAGGTTTGGCATCGGATTCCGGGTGACTCGGTGTTTATGTTAACGACATTGCCCGCAAGGGTGTCGTTGGCAGCTCGATCAGTACGTTGAATCAGAACTTCGGATCGAACTCGGCGGCGTAGCCGGTGTTGACGAGGACCTTCTGCAGGGCTTCGCACACCTTGATGTTGCCAGCCACGACCTGCTGGGTCTCCGGGCCGCGCGAATCCATGCGGTCCAGCGGGGCGCCGCGGTAGTTGCAGACCTTGCCGCCGGCTTCGCGGACCAGCAGCACGCCGGCAGCGATGTCCCATGCCTTCACGCCGGCTTCGAAGTAGGCGTCGGCGCGGCCGCAGGCCACGTAGGCCAGGTCCAGCGCAGCGGAGCCGGTGCGGCGCACGTCTTCAGCCTGCACCAGCAGGGTGTCGACGGTCTTGAGCTGGCTGCTGGCACGGCTGCGTTCGCGCGGGGCGAAGCCGGTGTGGATCATTGTGCCTTCCAGGTCCTTGCGGTCAGACACGCGCAGGCGACGGTCGTTGAGCACGGCGCCATTGCCCTTGGAGGCGGTAAACAGTTCGTTGCGTAGCGGGTCGAAGATCACCGCATCGATCGGCTCGCCGTTTTCAACCAGGGCGATGGAGACGCAGTAGTGCGGGAAGCCGCGCAGGTAGTTGCTGGTGCCATCCAGCGGGTCGATCACCCACATCATGCGGTTGACGCCCTGGAGGCCGCCTTCTTCGGCATAGATGCCGTATTCCGGATAGGCGCGCTTGAGTTCCTTGACGATTACTTTCTCAGCGTCGGCATCGACTTCGCTGGCGTAATCCATCCGACCCTTCTGTACCACGTTGAGGGCTTCAAGCTTGTTGATGTTGCGGAGCAGGACGTTGCCGGCGAGGCGAGCGGCCTTGACCATGACGGTTACGGCGGGTTTCTGCATGGCTAAAGGCTCCCGTGAGGGCAGAGATCGGATTGGCGGGGGAAAAGAGCAGGTCCGGCGCACAGGCCGGCCGCGCAGTTTACCATCTACAGCTGTCTCGCTCCTGATTTTTTAACGCCATGTCTGTTTCCGCTCATATTCGATTCGTCCTTGTTGGCACTCAGCACCCCGGCAACATCGGCGCGGCGGCCCGTGCGATGAAGACCATGGGGCTGGCACGGCTGGTGCTGGTGGCCCCGGAAAAGCCCTTGGACGAGGACGCCTTCCGGCGCTCGGCCGGCGCCGAGGACGTGCTCGGCGACGCGCCGGTACTCGCCACCCTCGCTGAAGCCGTTGCCGATTGCCGCCTGGTATTGGGCTGCACCGCGCGCTCGCGGCGGGTTCAGCTGGAAGAACTGCTGCCGGAAACTGCCGGCCAGCGCGCCGTGGCCAAGGCCGGCGAGCCGGCCGAAGTAGCCTTTGTGTTCGGTCGCGAGCGCACCGGCTTGACCAATGAAGAACTGCAGCTCTGCCATGCCGCGGTGCATATCCCGTCCGATCCCGAATTCAGCTCGCTGAACCTGGCCGCTGCCGTGCAGGTCCTGGCCTACGAAGTGCGCATGGCGGCGTTGGAATCGCAGCCCGGCGCGGCAGTGCCGGTGTCGGTTGAGGCTGGTCAGGACGAAGCGCCGGCCAGCCACGCCCAGTTGGAAGGGATGTTCGGCCAGTTGGGCGACACCTTGGACCAGATCGACTTCCACAAGGGCCGTGCGCCGGAATCGGCCATGCGCAAGCTGCGGCGCCTGTTCATGAAGGCCGAGTTGTCCGAGCAGGAGGTTCGGCTGATGCGCGGCATTTTGTCCGATGCCCAGCGTATGGCCCGCCTGGCCTCGGCGGGCAAAGGCTGAGGCCGGCGTCACGCTTTGCTAAAAGCGGTACTCTGTGGGGATGGATTAGGGGGTGTCGTTTTGGGTGTCTTGCGATGGCTTTGGGGAGCCGCACTGACACTGGCTGCACTGCAGCCCGTAGCGGTGGGGGCGGTTGATCGTTCGGTGTTGGTCTTGGGGCGGATCAGTGATGATCCGAAGTCGCATTACGACCAGCTCAAGCCACTACTGGACTATGTGGTGCCGCGCATGCGCGACGTCGGGATCGTCGAAGGACGCATCCTGATGGCCAAGGACGCGCAGCAGATGGGCAGCTATCTACGGCGTGGTCGGGTGGATTGGGTCACCGAAACTTCCGGCACGGCGATGGCGTTGGGCCAGCGGGCGGGCGCCAAGCCCTTGCTGCTGACCGAGCGCAATGGCGTGGGCACGTATCACAGCGTGTTCTTCGTGCGCCGTGACAGCCCGGTCACCACGCTGGAGGGTTTGCGCGGACGCACACTGGCAATGCAGAGCGTGCTGTCTACCAGTGCCTATCTGGTGCCGGCCATGGAGTTGCTCGACCACAACGTGCGGCCTGAAATCCTGCTCGACCCGCGTGACACACCGGTCGAGGACTCGGTGGGCTATGTGTTTGTGCGATCCGAATTGAACATCTCCACTTATGTGCACAAGCGCGTGGTGGATGCCGGGGTGATCAGCAGCATCGACTGGAGCGACAACCAGGCCATGCCGCCAGCCTTCCGCCAGGACATGCGGGTGCTGTACCGCAGCGAGCCGATCCCGCGTGCGGTGGAAATGGTGCGCGCGGACCTGGACCCGGCGGTGCGTGACCGGCTGCAACAGGTACTGCTGCAGGCCAGTAGCGACCCGGTGGCCGGGCCGGCGCTGGCCAAGTTTTTTGGCACTACAGGCTTCCACCCGGTTGACCCGGACAACCTGCGCGCGCTGGAGCGTCTGCGTCGCGGCCTGGCCCGGATCCGGATGGAGGTGGAATGAGCAAGCCACGGTTTGGATTGCAGGCCCGTTTCCTGGCCGCCAGTGCAGTGGTGCTGCTGGTGGTGGTGGCTATCGTCGGGCTGATGCTGGTGCGTCAGGCGGCCGCCCAGCGCGAGGCCTTGCGCAACAGCGGCGAGGTGCTCAGTCAGGTGTTCGACCAGGGCGTGCGCGAGCGCGGCGCGGCCTTGGCCAATGCCTTGGCCGATACGCTGGTAAATCCGCTGTACTACTCCGATCTGGCCGCTATCGGTGCGGCAGTGCGTAATACCGCGCGGCAGAAATCGGTCAGCTACGTGCTGGTGTATGACCCGGACGGACGGCTGATCCACGATGGTTCGTTCGACGTGGCCGGTTATGGCCAGCCGATGAATGATCCGCTGGCCAAGGCGGCGGTGCGTTCGCTCAAGCCGCTGGTGCAGGAATCGCCATCGATACTGGAAGTGGATGTGCCGCTGGCGATTGGTGACCAACCGCTGGGCGGGCTGCGCGTAGGCATGAATCTGGCGCCGGTGCGAGCCCAGGAGGCCCGGTCCATGCAGGCGCTGGAGCAGCGCATGCAGGAGACCCAGCGGCGGGAGCTGGGCTGGGCTTTGGGCCTGATGCTGCTGTTGCTCGGTTTCGTCTGCGTGATGGCGTTCTACGTGCAGTACACGCTGGTGCGGCCGATCCGCTGGTTGGGCGTGGCGGCGCAGCGTATCGAGCGCGGCGATTACCTGATCGAGGCGCAGGCGACCCGCCGCGGTGATGAGGTCGGTGAGTTGCTGCGTACCTTCGACCGGATGAGCCAGAGCATCGCCAGGCATGATCGTGACGTGCGGCAGATGGCCTATACCGATGCACTCACCGGTTTGACCAATCGGCTCGCTTTCCGTGAAGCCTTGGACCACCGGTTGCTGCGTGCGCAGGCGGCTGGGCGCGGATTGGCGCTGTTGTTCATCGATATTGACGAGTTCAAGCGCGTCAATGACACGCTGGGGCATGAGGCCGGTGACGACGCCTTGCTGCAGTTTGCGCAGCACATTTCGGTGGCGGTTGAGCAGATCGGCGGCGACGATGCCTTGCTCGCCCGGTTTGGCGGTGACGAGTTCGTTATCCTGATCAGCCAGGGCCAAAGCAGTGCCGCCGAGATCGCCAAGCGGCTGGCAGAGCGGCTGGTGATCGATCTGGGCAAGCCGCTGCAGGTGCAGCAGCGCGAGATCTTCCTTGGCAGCTCGATTGGTATCACCTTGTTCCCGGAGGACGCGGTGGATGCCACCGCCTTGCTGAAGAACGGCGATATCGCCATGTATCAGGCCAAATTGGCCGGCAAGAACTGCTTCCGTTACTACAGCCTGGCCATGGATCATGCGGTGGAGCGGCGTCTGCATCTGGAGCAGGAGCTGCGCGGTGCCTGGGAGCGCAACGAGCTGCGTCTGGTCTACCAGCCCATCTTCCGTACCCGTGACCGCATGTTGTGTGGCGTGGAAGTGCTGCTGCGCTGGGATCACCCGGCGCTGGGTGCGATCCCACCGTCGGTGTTCATCGACGTTGCCGAACAGAGTGGCCTGATCCAGATGATCGGCCCCAAGGTGCTGCGCGCTGCCTGTGAGCAGGCCCAGCGGTGGCCGCGTAATTCGTTGGGCGAGGAGCTGTTCATTTCGGTCAACGTTTCACCCAAGCAGCTACGCAATGGCGACCTGCTGCAGGAGGTGGAAAGCAGTCTGCTCGGTTCCGGGTTGGCTGCGTCACGCCTGCATCTGGAGCTGACCGAGACCGCGGTTATCGGCGATGAGATGTTGGCTGTGTCGTTGCTGGAGAAGCTTCATCGTGCTGGGGTGAAGGTGTGGCTGGACGATTTCGGCACCGGCTTCTCCGGGCTCAGTCACCTGCGCCAGGTGCCGGTGGACGGGGTCAAGATTGACCGCAGCTTTGTTGCCGATATGGAGCGCGATCCTGATGATCTGGCACTGACCACGGCGATCATCGCCATGGCCCATGCGCTGGGCATCACCGTGGTGGCCGAGGGTGTTGAGCAGGAGGCGCAGTTCGAACTGCTCAGCCAGCGCGGCTGTGATCTGGTCCAGGGTTACTGGCTGGGGCGGCCTCTGGAAGCGGCTGGGCTGGTAAGCTTGCTGGAACGCGGCGCGATGGCGGCGGTGCGCTGATCTGGCCGATTGGCTTGGCCGCCTTGGCGCAGCCGCTCCAGCTTAGAGCGGCCGCTTGCTGGTATCGCCGGCGATCTCGCGTACGAGTTTTGGCACTAGATAACCGGACAGCCGGGCCATCAGCCCGGCGTGCAGGGCCAGCGCCTGCTCGTCGCTGACCTCGAAATGGGCCGCGCCCTGCACCTTGTCCAGCTGGTACAGGTAATACGGCATCACGCCAGCGGCAAAGCTGCGCTCGCTCAATGCTGCGAGTGCGTCCAGCCCGTCATTGACGCCGCGTAGCAGCACCGCCTGATTGAGCAGTTGCGCGCCGGTAGCGCGGATGCGTGCCAAAGCAGCATCCACTTGGGCGTCGAATTCATTGGCGTGGTTGGCATGCAGCACGAAGGCTACCGGCCAGGGCAGGCTGGCCAACCATTGCACCAGGCCATCGTCCACACGCTCGGGCAAGACCACCGGCAGACGGCTGTGGATGCGCAGGCGCTTGATATGCGGGATCGCCGCCAATGCATCGGTGAGCTCGGCCAGCTTGGAGGTGTTCAGCGATAGCGGGTCGCCACCGGACAGGATGACCTCGTCGATGTCCGGGTCGGCCGCGATCGCCGCCACGGCCTCCTGCCAGCCACCCTTGGCGGCGTTCTCGCCGGCGTAGTCAAAATGGCGGCGGAAGCAGTAACGGCAGTTGATGGCGCAGCTGCCGGTGGTTACCAGCAGGGCACGGCCGCGGTACTTCTGGATTACCCCGGTGGCTTTCTTGGCCGCGCCGTCGCCAACCGCGTCGAAGCTGAATCCGGGCACGACCTGCATCTCGTCGGTGATCGGCAAGACCTGCCGCAACAAGGGATCGGCAGGGTCGCCATGGCGCATACGCGCTACGAAACCGCGCGGCACCCGCAGTGCGAACTGCGCCAGCGCATCGGCCGAAACGCCCACCGCTTCAGCATCCAGTCCCAGTACTGCCAGCAGCTCGGCCGGGTCGCGGATGGCTTGGCGCCAGTGCGCCTGCCAGCGGTCGTCGGGCAGGGTCAGGATTGCTTTTTCTGGAGTGAGGGAGGGGGCTGCGGTTATCATTGGCGGTCAGAAAAACAGATGGCCCACCAGATGGCGGGCGTTCCATTCTAATCCGGCCGCCCGCAACACGCGGCGGTTTTGCCAATTCAGGAGTTTCAGCATGGCCAGTTACGGCATGAACGACGTAAAGAACGGGATGAAAATCCTGGTCAACAACGCCCCGGCAGTCATCATCGACACCGAGTACGTCAAGCCGGGCAAGGGCCAGTCCTTCACCCGCGTGAAGTACCGCCTGATCAAGGACGGCCGCACCCAGGAAGTCACCATGAAGTCGACCGACACGCTGGAAGCAGCTGATGTAGTCGATACCGACATGAACTACATGTACAGCGACGGCGAGTACTGGCACTTCATGGACCCGGAATCCTTCGAGCAGGTGCAGGCTGACAAGGCTGGCATGAACGGCGCCGAAAAGTGGCTGAAGGGCGAAGAGTCCTGTGTGGTGACCCTGTGGAACGGCGTGCCGATCGACGTGACCCCGCCGAACTTCGTCGAACTGAAGATCGTCGAGACGGATCCGGGCGTGCGCGGTGACACCTCGGGCGGCGGCGGCAAGCCGGCCACCTTGGAATCCGGCGCTGTGGTCCGCGTTCCGCTGTTCGTCAACCAGGATGAAATCATCCGCGTTGACACCCGTTCGGGTGAATACTCCGCACGCGTCAAGTGACGTAATGGCGCGGTTGCGCAAGCGCAACCGCCTTTGCCATTACGTCATCCCCGCGCAGGCGGGGATCGCTCTGGCTCTGGCATTTGCCTTGGCTCCGGCACTTGCCTTAGCCCGTCATCCCCGCGCAGGCGGGGATCGCTCTGGCTCCGGCACTTGCCTTGGCACGTCATCCTCGCGAAAGCGGGGGAAGGCGGCGCAGGTAACATTGGGCTTCGGGCGACCTTTGGGAAGCTCGAAGCCTTTTTCGCATCCGGCCTTGGCTGGGTGAATACAGCAACAGATCCAGAGGTGAACCGGCGTGAGTGATATCCAACCCCAGCAGTGCGATCTATTGATCGAAGCCGGTTACGTAGTGCCGGTAGAGCCGCATGCGGTGGTGCTTGAAGACCACGCGGTGGCGATCGATGACGGCGTGATCGTGGCAGTGCTGCCGCGTGCCGAGGCCCGCTCGCGTTTCAGCGCAAAGCAGGTCGTTTCGCGCCCGGAAGCGGCGCTGATCCCCGGCCTGGTCAACGCCCATACCCATAATCCGATGACGCTGCTGCGCGGCATCGCCGATGACCTGCCGCTGATGACCTGGCTGCGCGAGCACATCTGGCCGGTGGAAGCGGCGGTGATCGGGCCGGAGTTCGTTGCCGATGGCACCACCCTGGCCATCGCCGAGATGCTGCGCGGCGGCACCACCTGCGCCAACGAGAACTATTTCTTCGCCGACGTGCAGGCCGCCGTGTACAAGAAGCATGGCTTCCGCGCGCTGGTCGGCTCGGTGATCATCGACTTCCCCAGTGCCTGGGCCAAGACCGATGACGAATACTTTGCCCGCGCCACCGAGCTGCACGACACCTGGCGCGGCGACGCGCTGATCGGCACCGCGTTCGCGCCGCATGCGCCGTATACGGTGAACGACGCCAACTTCGAACGGGTGCGGATGCTGTCCGACCAGCTCGACAGCCGGGTGCACCTGCACACGCATGAGACCGCGCAGGAAATCACCGATTCCATCGCTCTGCACGGGCAGCGCCCGCTGGCCCGACTGGATCGACTGGGTCTGGTCAACGAGCGTCTGATCGCAGTGCACATGACCCAGCTCACCGAGGCTGAAATCCACCTGTGTGCCGAGCGCGGCGTCAGCGTGGTGCATTGCCCGGAGTCGAACCTCAAGCTGGCCTCGGGCTTCTGCCCGGCCTGCGCGCTGGTCAAGGCCGGCGTCAATCTGGCGATCGGCACCGACGGCTGCGCCAGCAACAACGACCTGGATATGTTCAGCGAGAACCGCACCGCGGCCATCCTCGCCAAGGCCGTGGCCAACGACGCCACCGCGCTTGATGCTGCAACGACCTTGCGTGCATCGACGCTGGGCGGCGCCCGCGCGCTGGGCTTCGGCGACCGCATCGGCTCGATCGAAGTCGGCAAGCAGGCCGATCTGGCCTGCGTGGACCTGTCGGCGCTGGAAACCCAGCCGCTGCACCATGTGTTGTCGCAGCTGGTCTATGCCGCTGGCCGCCACCAAGTCAGCGACGTGTGGATTGCCGGCAAGCCCAAGCTGGTCGAGCGTCAGCTGGTCGACATGGACATTGCCGCAATCACTGCCAATGCGCGCCAGTGGCGCGACCGCATCCGTACCATCCGCGCCTGACCGCGCAATCGGCCGCCGCGTGCGGCCGCAAGAGGAAACCGATATGAGTGCAGCTTCCACCTCCACCAATTTCGATCAGGCAGAACTGGACAAGTTCGCCGCGCTCGCCACTCGCTGGTGGGACGCCGATGGCCCGCAGAAGCCGCTGCATGCGCTCAATCCGGTGCGACTGAAGTACGTGGCCGACCGCGCATCCCTGCGCGGCGCCAAGGTGCTGGACATCGGCTGCGGCGGCGGTCTGCTCAGTGAAGCGCTGGCGAAAGAAGGCGCGCAGGTGACTGCCATCGATCTGGCCCCGGAACTGGTCAAGGTTGCGCGTCTGCACGGTCTGGAATCCGGCGTAAGCGTCGATTACCGGGTGCAGGCTGCCGAAGATCTGGCCGCTGAACAGCCGGGCAGCTTCGATGTGGTGACCTGCATGGAAATGCTGGAGCACGTGCCGGACCCGGGCGCGATCATCGCCGCCTGCCATCGTCTACTGCGTCCGGGTGGCAAGCTGTTCCTGTCCACCATCAACCGCACTCCTGCGGCCTTCGCAGTGGCCATTGTCGGCGCCGAGTACATTGCCCGGCTGCTGCCCAAGGGCACCCACCACTACCAGGAATTCATCAAGCCGGCCGAGCTGGGTGCATGGCTGCGTGCGGCTGATCTGTCCTTGCAGGACGTCAGCGGCATGGCCTACGAGCCGTGGCGCAACCGCGCCCGCCTGAGCAGTCGCACCGACATCAACTACCTGGCCTACGCGGTCAAGCCGGAACAGGCATGAGTGCCGATTCCTTCCCGGCAGCCGTGCTGTTCGATCTGGACGGCACCTTGCTGGACAGCGCACCGGACTTCGTCGTCACCGCTAACCGCATGCTGCAGGCACGCGGCATGGACGAGGTGACGCTGGAGCAGCTGCGCCCAGCAGTCTCCAAGGGTTCGCGGGCGATGCTGGCGGTTGCCTTTCCATTGATGGGCGAGGCCGAGCGGCATGCGCTGATTCCCGAGTTTCTGGAGATCTACGAAGCACTGATCGGCCAGTACGCGACGCTGTTCGATGGTATCGAAACCATGTTGCAGGCGCTGGAGCAGAACGGCACCACCTGGGGCATCGTCACCAACAAGCCGGAGTATCTGGCACGCCTGATCCTGCCGCAGCTGGGCTGGGAACAGCGCTGTGCGGTGCTGATCGGCGGTGACACCCTGGCCGAGCGCAAGCCGCACCCGCTACCGCTGCAGGTGGCTGCGCAGCAGATCAAGACCGCCGCCAGTGCCTGCGTCTACGTGGGTGATGACGAGCGCGACATCATTGCTGCACGCGCGGCCGGGATGCCGTCGGTGGCGGTGTTGTGGGGCTACCGTCTGCACGGCGATGACCCGCAGGCCTGGCAGGCCGACAGCATCTGTGAGTTACCGCAACAACTTTGGCAGCCCGCCGCATGGCCAGCTACCCAACCGGCTTCGGCCTGATCCAACAACGAGGTTTGATGTGAGCAGTGCGCTGGACAGCTTCCTGGACAAGTGGCGTGAGCGTTGGCCTGAATGGGCCTTTGTGGAGCGCTTTGTCGACGAGGCCGATCGTGAGCGCAGCGTGGCATGGTTCGCGCTGCTGCAGGAATTCGACGACATCTTGAACGCCAGTGGCGACACCACGCCGCAGGACGCCAAGCTGGCGTGGTGGGGCGAGGAACTGCGCAGTTGGGAAGTGCAGCGCTCGCGGCATCCTTTGGGACGCCTGCTGGAGCCGGTACGTGCGCCGTGGGCGCAGTTGGCCGATGCCCTGCCGGGCTTGATCGACGCGCGTGATCGCGTGGCCGATGGGGTGCAGGCACGCAAGGTGTTGGCGCAGTATGCGGCTGCCGCGGCGGCGGTGGAGGCAGCGATGTTCAACAGCAAGCCGTCGCCGGCTGCTGCCGAGGCGCTGACCACACAGATGCTGGCGTTGCGCGTGCAGGAAAATGCTGCGTCGGTGCCGCAGGCCTTCAGTAATGAAATGGAATGGGACAAGGCCCTGCAGGCGGCTTGGCCGTCGCGCGTTTCCGGCCCACGTCCACGTCGTGTCTATGCTGTGCTGGCGCGTGGGCGCCAGCGGGCGCGTATCCGTGGTGGTGAGTACCAGCCCAGCCCGGCGGGTCTGCTGTGGCGTAGCTGGTGGGCTGCGCGGGGCTGAGGCGGTAGGGCGGAGTTTGCAGGAGTCGCTCCCTTCTCCCGTTTACGGGAGAAGAGCCTGTCCCCGCGAAGGCGGGGATGCCCGAAGGGCGGATGAGGGCAGGTTTGCGTTGTTGACTTATCAGCTTCGCGGCTCACGCCGCTCCCACACGTATTGTTGGGAATGCGCCTGTAGTGCCGAGCCATGCTCGGCTGAGGCTCTACTGGTGATGCTTCTGCCGAGCATGGCTCGGCACTACGCTCCCTCCCTTGCGCCGTAGGCGTAGGGGAGGGTTGGGGAGGGGTGCTTTGGGCTGTTGATCCTTGAGCTTCGCGGCTTACGCCGCTCCCACAAACGCTGATGGATTTGCGGGCAGGCTTATGCCGAGCATGGCTCGGCACTACAGTCGCTTGGCGTTATTTGCCGCGCTCCAGCACCAGCAGTGGGTCGATGCGGGTGTCGAACCAGTTCATGCCCCAGTGCAGGTGCGGGCCGGTCGCGCGCCCTGTAGCACCAACCGCGGCGATGTTCTGGCCCTGCTCGATTCTGTCACCGACCTTCACGTCGATCCGCGACAGGTGCAGAAAGTTGGAGCTGATGCCGAAGCCGTGGTCCAGCACCAGGGTGCCGCCGGTCAGATACAGATCCGGACCCGCAAACGTGACAATGCCGGCTGCAGGCGCCTTCACGGGCGTACCGGTAGGCACGGCGATGTCCATGCCGGAATGGCCGCTGCCCGGCTGTCCGTTGTAGACACGGGCATTGCCGAAGCGGCCGCTGATGCGGCCCTGCACCGGCCAGATAAAGGTTTGGGTGAAGTCGGTGCGGTTGTCGTCGCGCTTGCGCGATTCAGTCACCTGCGCCTGCTCACGGGCAATCCGTTCGGCGATTGCCGGTGGCGGATTCACGGTCTTGGGCGGTACGCCGTTGACCCGTTCCACCGGCCAGTCGCGCGCAGTCACCGCAATCGAAACGGTCTCGCTGCCGCCATCCGGGCGCTGCACCTGTACCTGCAGCGGGCCCTTCTCGTCGCGGCCAATGCCTAACACCACGCTGCCATAGCTGCTGACCCGCAGCTCGCGGCCCGCGTAGCGGACCGTGCTGCCGGCCGGCACCTTGCCGATCACCATCGCGCCCTGCGAGGCGCTGGCCGGGAACACGACCCGGTTGTCGAGCAGGTTGCCGATGCCATCCTGGGCCTGCGCGGGCAGGGCGGTGAGCAGGGGCGCTGCCAGCAGCAGCGCACCCATCATCAGGACCGAACGCATCAACGGTCGTAGGTCATGCGCTGGCCGGCTGGTGCGCCCACCAGCTTGCTGCCGTCCCATACCTGCTGGCCATTGACCCAAGTGGAAGCGATGCGCGAGCGGAAGGTGGTGCCCTCGAACGGCGACCAGCCGCACTTGGACAGCACGTCCTCACGCTTGACCGTGAACGCCACGTCCTCGACCAGCACCAGGTCGGCGAAGTAACCCTCGCGCAGGAATCCACGTTCTTCGACGTCGAACAGCTGTGCCGGGGCGTGGGCGAACTTCTGCACCACCTGTTCCCGGGTCAGCTTGCCCTCGTGCACGCGCTCCAGTGCGGCGACCAACGCGTACTGCACCAGCGGCAGGCCGGACGGCGCCTGCGCATAGGGCTTCTGCTTCTCTTCCCAGGTGTGTGGGGCGTGGTCGGTAGCCAGCACGTCGAGCACGTCATCGGCCAGCGCGGCAGTGATGGCCTCGCGGTCGGCCACTTCCTTGATCGCCGGGTTGCACTTGATCAGGTTGCCCTTGGTTGCATAGTCCGGGCGCGCGAAATGCAGGAAGTGCACGCAGGTTTCGGCGGTAATCTGCTTGCGGCTGCCGTCGGCGCGGATCAGTGGGCCCTTTTCGAACAACGCCAGCTCATCGGCGGTGGAGATGTGCAGCACGTGCAGGCGGGTGCCGTGCTTGCGCGCCAGCGACATCGCCAGCCGGGTGGACTTGATGCATGCCTCGCGCGAGCGGATATCCGGGTGCATGTCCGGGGTCAGCGCGTCGCCGTATTTTTCCTGGAACGCCTTCATGTTGGCGTCGATCATCGGCGTGTCTTCACAGTGCGTGATGATCGGGGTCGGACATTCGCGGAAAATCGCGTCCAGGGTTTCCGGGTTGTCGACCAGCATGTTGCCGGTGGAGGCGCCCATGAACACCTTCACGCCCGGCGCCTTTTTCGGGTCGAGTACGCGGATCGCTTCCAAATTGTCGTTGCTGGCGCCGTGGTAGAAGCCGTAATTGGCCCAGGCGCGGCCCTTGGCCAGCTCGTACTTGGCTTCGAGGATGGTCGAATCCAGGGTCGGCGGGTTGGTATTGGGCATGTCCATGAAGCTGGTCAGGCCGCCGGCAACCGCGGCCGCAGATTCGCTGGCGATATCGCCCTTGTGGGTCAGGCCGGGTTCGCGGAAGTGGACCTGGTCATCGATCATTCCGGGCAGCAGCCAGCGTCCGCCCGCGTCCACCACCTGCTCGCCGTCGCGCGGGGTCAGGCCGCTGCCGATCTGCGCGATTCGGTCGTTCTCGATGCGCAGGTCGCCGTCGAAGGTACGGCCTTCGTTGACCATGCGGGCATTGCGGATAAGCGTGGAGGACATGTCAGTGTTTTCCTGTGCAGCGGCAAGAGGGGGAATCGGCACGCTCGGGGACCGGATCCAGTCCGCCCGGGTGGAACGGATGGCAGCGCCCCAGCCGGCGCAGGGTAAGCCAACACCCCCGTAGCGGACCGTGTATACGGATCGCGTCCATGGAGTATTCCGAGCAGCTGGGATAGAAACGGCAGCGCGGCCCAAGCAGGGGGCTGATGAAGCGCTTGTAGGAGCGCAGTACGGCAATGAGGAGTCGGCCGATCACGGTTAAATGATAAGCCACTTGGCAAGCGAGCAGTATTTGTCGCAGGATGCGGGATGGCGCCGGTAAACACTACGTGCTTTCCGCTGCCAGCCAGGGGCGATGGCGCGCCTGGTTACGTTCCGAACTGCGCGAAACGGTCCGGTGACGCCACCGGACCTGTGCTGCACGGGTCGGGCATCCGTTCACATACGGTGCCCGGCGCGGTTGCTGCTGCTGGTCGGGTAGGCTATAAAGGCCCGCTTTCCCGGGCCCCGGGGGAAACAAGGAAGAGCGTTTCGTGGCTGCTAAAAAACCTGCAAAAAAGGCCGTCAAGGTCGCCAAGAAAACCGCCAAACCTGTAGTCAAGAAGGCGGCGTCCAAGCCGGTTGCAAGCAAGTCGGTGGCCAAGGCCGCCAAGCCGGCCGCGAAGAAAGCGCCCGCCACAAAGGCGGTTGCAAAGAAAACGCCGGTCAAGCCAGCAGCTCCTGCCAGCAAGCCCGTAGCCAAGAAGGCTGCGGTTAAGACGGTAGTCGCTAAAAAGGCGGCCCCTGCCAAGAAGGCGGCGGTAAAAAAGGTGACCAAACCGGTTGCCGCGCCAGTTGCCAAAAAAGCAGCTGCGCCGGTTGCCAAGGCCACCAAGCCCGTTGCCAAACCCGTAGTTAAAAAAGTGGCCGAACCAGTGGCCGCCAAAACGCTCAAGACTCCTGTCAAACCCGTGGTCAAGTCCGTACCGAAGCCAGCTGCAAAGCCGGCGGCGGCCAAGTCTGTCCCGGTCGAAGTCGTCAAGACGGCCCCAGCTCCGGCACCTGCGCCGGTCGCTGCCAAGCCGACTCCAGCGGCCAAGACCCCGCAATCCAAGAATCCCGTGCCTGTTTCGAAATCCAACGTCAAAACTCCCGTCAAATCCACCGCTCCTGTTGCTGTCCGTCCGGTCGGCAAGGTTGCAGTCGCTGTCACCGCGCGTTCGACCGCTCCGGCACCGCGCAGCAAGTACAAGGTTGTCGAATACAACATCGACGAGACCACTGGCCGTCCGATCCTGCCGGCTGGCTATAAGCCGTCTGCAGATGAGGAGTACATGAGCACGCTGCAGCAGGAGTACTTCCGCCAGCGCCTGTTGAACTGGCGTGCGGACCTGGTCGAGGAATCGAAGCAGACCATCGAGAACCTGCGCGAGGAAGTGCGTGACATCGGCGATGAAGCCGAGCGTGCTACCCGCGAAACGGAAAATTCGCTGGAACTGCGTACCCGCGACCGCTACCGCAAGCTGATCGGCAAGATCGACAGCACGCTGAAGCGTCTGGAAGCCGGCGACTATGGTTTCTGCGTCGATACCGGCGAAGACATCGGTCTGGATCGCCTGGAAGCCCGTCTCACCGCCGAGCGCACGATTGATGCGCAAGAGCGTTGGGAGCACCTGCAGAAGCAGCAGGGCGACTGATCCTGGCGTAATCATTGCTGCACGAAGACCCCGCCACGGCGGGGTTTTCCTTTTCTGGAGGGCTGCATGTCCACACAAGAAGAATTCATGCGCCGTGCTGTTGCGCTGGCGCGGGCAAATATTGCCGATGGTGGACGCCCATTCGGCGCTGTGTTGGTCAAAGATGGCCAGGTGCTGGCGGAGGCGGCCAACAGCATCCACGCAAGCCACGACCCTACCGATCATGCGGAAATGCGCGCCATCCGCCAAGCCAGTGCATTGCTCGCCACGCCGCGGCTGCAGGGTTGTGTGGTCTATGCCAGTGGCCATCCGTGCCCGATGTGCCTGGCCGCGATGTATCTGTGTGGCATCGAGCAGGCGTGGTTCGCGTACTCCAATGACGAGGGCGAGCCGGCTGGGTTGTCCACGGCGGCGATCTATGCGCGCATGGCAATCGGACCGCAGGCGCCAGCTTCCGGTCTCCAGCCATTGCGACCGGATGGCGAGCAGGGCTTGTATGCCGAGTGGGTAGCGGCGCGCTGAAGTCACTACACGCAGTATTGCAACTCAGCTGATCTGTACGGCCTGTTGCAGGCGCCGTAGGTAGTCCTCGAAATAGCTGCCCAGTGCGATCTTGTTGGGATGGCGAAGCCATAGCAGCTGCAGGCCATCCATCATCGCGATGAGCTCGGCGGCGATCTGATCGGGGTTGATGGAGCCACTTATTTCGCCACTTGCCTGCCCATGGCGCAGGCTGCGCGCAATGTATTGCAGCATCCATTGCGAACGCTGGCGAAACCAGTCCTGTGCAGGGTGATCCTCACTGAGGCTCTCGGCGTTGAGTAGCGAGAAAGCCTTGATCACGCCCGGGATGTCGGCATTGGCACGATTGACCAGGCGCAATTGATCCAGCACCTGCGGCCAGGGAGGCGGCGGTCCCGCTGCGGCATCTTCAAGCGTGTAGTCCTGCGGGTAGCCCGGCAGGCGCGGGCTGCGCTGGTCGCGTACTTCCAACACCGCCAGCAGCATGTCGGTCTTGCTCGGAAAGTAATGCAGCAGGCCGGGCAGGGTGAGGCCTACATCGGCTGCGACCTCGGCGATGGAGGCATTGCTGTAGCCATCACGCGCGAATACGCGCATCGCCGCATCCAGGATCTGTTGACGTCGCTTGTCGCCTTTGGGGGAGCGTCGGCGGGTGCGGCTGGCAGGCGAGGTCTGGGGTGAGGTGGGCAACGTGCAGTCCCGCGTCGGGTGAGTGCGCAGTGTATGCCTGCCGTTCGCGCGCGCCATCTGGTTTGAAACTGTACCCGCGTCACAGTTTTTGACAAACCTACGGAGCGATAGGTTTACTGCCGCGGCGTCGGCGCAACGGCCAAGAGTCGTATCGCTGTAACAACATCCCGGAGGGGGATCGCAATCCGCTCGACCGCACTGTCGCAGTGATTGCGGTGGCCGCGCAACGGCCAACCCCGCCTGATGAAGAACGTGCCGGAAAGGCCGACGTCGGAACACCTGGGTTGGACCAAGGCGTCCCCCCGGTGCATGCCGAACTGCTGTGTTTGCGCGGGCGGCCACGGGTATCGCGCCGGCTGCTCTTCATCAATCTGGGAGAAGTTGGAAATGAACACGTATTGCTGTAACGGGAGGGCCATCATCTTCAGCAGGGTGGTATTGCCCGCGTGTCTTGCACTCGCCGCGTCGACGGCTCAGGCACTGCCTGGTGCCGAGTATGTTGCCGCTCAGCTGCCGGATGAGTCGTCCGCAAGCGAGTCGCAAAGTGGCTCGCCAACGGCGCCGGCGTCACTAACATCCGCGCGTCCGCACTGCCAGGACTACGATGCTTTCGTCAGTCGCGGGTCGGAAGCGCCGATCATCACCACCTGCGAAACGTTGTCTCCGGAACTGTTTGGTTTGCGCCCAAAGCTGTACGACAACGGCTGGATGTTCATGGGTTACTACAGTGCCAGCGAGA
This sequence comes from Stenotrophomonas sp. STEN020, assembly GCF_056760195.1. NCBI lineage: Bacteria > Pseudomonadati > Pseudomonadota > Gammaproteobacteria > Lysobacterales > Lysobacteraceae > Stenotrophomonas > Stenotrophomonas sp. STEN020. The sequence goes on along the minus strand of NZ_JBRREI010000011.1, from coordinate 66,066 downwards.
CCTATGATCTGCGTGGCCAGGAAGCCCGGCCGCAGACCTACAACGGCCAGCGGCCCAGCTTCAGTGGCACCCTGGCGACCATCACAACCTATGACTTGTCGCGACTGGGTTGGTGGGGCAAGAGGTCGCAGCTCACCTTTGAAGTCAATAGTTGGCGCACCGTGTATCGCGACGCTGGTCTCAATGACGACGCTGCAGTCAGCCAGTTGTCGGTTGAACAGGAGTTTGCCGACGGCCGCGTGCGCATCCAGTACGGCTACTACGGAATGCTGGGCCAGTTTGTCGGCTTGTTCCTAGGTGCAAGTACGGCATCTTCCGCGCTTGGCCCCACCAGTATCATTCCCAATCTTGCTGGTATGGCAGCCTTCAAGCCCGTGCCTGGCATGGACATCCGGCTGTACTCGAAGAGTGGCCGCTTCTACGACCACTTTGGTGTGGCGCGCTCGCAAAGCCCCGAGGGTTATCTGGCTGACAGCGAAGCAAACCCCACTGGGTTGAAGTGGAGCGTTGCGGATACCAAACCGATCTACGTCAACGAGCTCGGCTATCGAATTGCCTCCAGCGCGGATACCCGCATGACCTGGATACGCCAAGGCACGGTTTACAACCGTACGCTCTACAGCGACTTCCGCAATCCAGACAGCAAGGGCAGCAACCGCGCCTTCTATCTGGTGGCCGACCATCAGTTCACCCAACCCGATACATCGGCTCCCTACCGCGGTTGGTATTTCAACCTGAAAGCCAACTACGCCCCGGCCGAGCACAACATTTTCAGCTCCGACTACGCGCTGACCTTATACAGCCTGGCACCGTTCGCCAAGCGACCGGGTGACATGGTGTCGCTGGGCTATACCCGGACCGAGGTAAGCGACGACGCACGCCGCTACCTTGGTGCCCAGGGCATGGACCCGGTGCACTTCAGCTCAACCGCTTCGGCGTCATACGCCTTGCGCGCATTCCGTGGCATCTACTGGGTCAACACCTTGAGCTATACGCGCAATCCGGTAGTGGCTACGCGGCACCCGGATGCAGCGAATCTGCAGAGCCAGCTGACTTTCTCGTTCTGAGTCCTGTCTGGCCACACATGCTGGCTGGGTGTTCGCAATGCAGCAAGCCCGCTGCGAAGGAGGCGAATGCAGCGACGCTGAGGTGTTGCCTGCAGGTTCACCGAGATGACTATCACGCGCCGCGTGGATGCGGGCGCGTCACTTCCATAGATGCAGTGCCCAGTGCTGTTGCACTGGCGTAAACCGGAGTATGCGATATGGCAAAGATGCAGAACACGTTGGCTCCAGCGCCCCTGTTGATCAGCATGGCGGCGACCGTGTTGGTGATGAGTCCGGCCCAGGCCAAGGAACTTCCTCAGTTGGGCAAGGAGCCGCTTGCACAGGTGGTGGCAGCGATGACCTTGCAGGAGAAGGTTGAACTGGTTACCGGCCAGGGCATGAATTTCCCTGGTCTGCCGGATGACATGCAGGCGCCTGTAGTGGGCGCCATTGAAGACAAGGTCGCAGGTGCGGCGGGTGCAACCGTGGCCGTGCCACGGCTGGGCATTCCGTCATTGGTACTGGCCGATGGTCCGGCTGGCGTGCGTATCGCGCCAACCCGCAAGGACGCGCCGGGCAAAAGCTTCCATGCCACGGCATTTCCGATTGGTAGTGCCCTGGCCAGTTCCTGGGACACTGCCTTGGTGCGCAAGGTGGGCGCAGCGATTGCCGACGAGGCAGCGGCCTACGGTATTGATGTGATGCTGACGCCGGCGCAGAACATCCATCGCTATCCATTGGGTGGGCGCAACTTCGAGTATTACTCCGAAGACCCGGTAGTCAGCGGTGAGACCGCAGCGGCGTTGGTGCAAGGCTTGCAGCAGCGCGGTGTGGGTGCGTCGGTGAAGCACTTCGCGGTCAACAACCATGAGTGGAATCGCAACACCATCAATGCAAAGGTAGACGAGCGGACGTTGCGCGAGATTTACCTGAAGGGCTTTGAGATTTCCATGCGCAAGGGCCAGCCATGGACGGTGATGTCCAGCTATAACAAGCTCAACGGCAGCTACACCTCGGAGAGCCCCTGGCTGCTGACCGATGTGCTGCGCGCGCAATGGGGTTACCAGGGCGTGGTGATGACGGATTGGTTCGGTGGGCAGGATGCGGTTGCACAGATGCGGGCCGGCAACGAACTGTTGATGCCTGGCACCGGCAAGCAGCGCAAGGCGATTCTGGCGGCGGTGGGTGATGGCACGCTGGACGAGGAGGTGCTGGATCGTAACGTCATCAAAGTGCTGGAGTTGGTGTTGCACAGCCGTGCATACAGGCAGCTCCCGCATTCGGATCAACCTGATCTGCGGGCGAACGCGGAGGTCTCGCGCAGTGCCGCTACCCAGGGCATGGTGCTGTTGAAGAATGAAGCTGCGACCTTGCCACTACCTGCCGCGGCGCGGCTGGCCTTGCTGGGCCATGGCAGCTATGAGGTTATTGCCGGCGGCACCGGCAGCGGCGACGTCAACAAAGCGTATGTGATCAGTTTGCCGCGCGGCTTGGAAAATGCCGGTTTCAGCAACGCTGGCGGATTGGAGCAGGCGTATACGCGCTACATCAGCGATGAGGTGGCCAAGCTGCCCAAGACCGAGTGGTACCTGAGCAAGCCGCGCATTGCCGAGCGTGTGGTGAGCGAGGCGGAACTGCAGCAGCTGGCGTTGCAGCAGGACGTGGCGGTGGTGACCATTGGTCGCGGTTCGGGTGAGTTCGTCGATCGCAAGGTCGATGGCGATTTCACCCTGACCGAAGCCGAGCACGCTTTGCTTGAACGTACCGCCAATGCTTTCCATGCCCAGGGCAAGAAGCTGGTGGTAGTGCTCAACATCGGTGGCGTGATCGAGACCGCCAGTTGGAGCCGGTTTGCCGATGCCATCCTGCTGGCGTGGCAGCCGGGCCAGGAGGCGGGCAATGCGGTGGCTGATGTACTGTCCGGCGCGGTGAATCCCTCCGGCAAGCTGGTTGACACGTTTGCCGTGCAGTTGAGCGACTACCCCGCAGGCAGGGGCTTTCCCGGCAAGGAACTGCTGGGCCCGGATCCGAACGCGAAGTCGTTTTTTGGCCAGGTTGCCCGTGCTGCCGAGGTCGAATATGGCGACGGCATCTGGGTGGGCTATCGCCACTTCGATACGCGCAGGGTAGAGGTGGCCTATCCGTTTGGCTTCGGGCTGTCTTACACCACGTTCGGTTACAGCGACCTGCAGGTTGATGCCAGTCAGCCGGGTTTGGTGCGTGCCAGCGTCAAGGTCACCAATACCGGCAAGGCCGCCGGGCGCGAAGCAGCACAGGTCTACGTGAGTGCACCGCAGGGCGCATTGGAAAAACCTGCGCAGGAGCTGCGTGCGTTCGCCAAGACCGGGGAGCTGCAACCCGGGCAATCGCAGGTGCTGCAGTTCGAGATCGATGGCAAGGACCTGGCTTCGTTCGATGCGCGCCTGGGCCGTTGGGTGGCCGATGCGGGTACCTATAGCCTGCGTGTAGGTGCGTCATCGCGCGACATACGTGCGCAGCAGGTGTTCGAGAAGCAGCAAGCAAGCGAGTACGCGCCTTGATGCTGTCCGCTGTTTGAGGTGCAGCCGGGGTTGGTGCAATGCCTGCCCCGGTTTTGATCCGCGTGAAGCTTGCGCAGATGGTTCTGGTTGCGCAGCTGCTGGCCTTTCATGCGGTTGTCTCGCCTTGAGCGGGACCGACTACTCCAGCAGTCGAAAGGCCCGGTGGGCGCGCCTGGCTCCGCACCGGTCTGGTGCTCCCGCGGGATACGAGCCGCACAGTGCGGGCTTCATTGTGCGTGGCTGGTTGCAGGCGGCGCGCAAAGCACGGGAGCAGTCAGCGCCGGTGAGCATGAGGTAAGGGCCTGCGCCTGCGTCTGAAGTTACAGGTGTGTGGGGCGGCGGGCAGGTTTGTGCTGGTTGGCATGGTTCTCAACTCAGGGGTACCAGGAATGGAAGACGGCCTTGAAAGCGATAGGTGCGCCAAGCGTGCCATCTACCGGCTAATTGCCTTGGGTCAGGCGTGCGACCCAGTGCCCGCCGTTGCGTGCACCGATGCAAAGAATCGACAAGGTCGGTTGACGTTCGCAGTCTGCGAGGAAACCCGAGCCTCCGTCGAGATGTCCGCGATTGTTGTTGCTGCAACGTAGGCACTCGTTGGTGATTCCAACGGCAGGTGTCTGCAGCTTCACCGTGGTGGCAATAGCGCGTTGCCGGGAGGGAACGCGTCACTTTCAAGCGCATATCGCCCTGCATTGCAGCAGGGCAGCAACATGGAGTCTCCAGAATGCTAGTAACAAAAAAAGAAATGAAGTGTCCGCTGCCGACCTTGATAGGATTGGCGGTCAGTCTTTCCGTGGCTGGGCAGCTGCAGGCCAACACGTTGCCACAACTTGGGCACGCTCCCTTGGAGCAGGTGGTCGCTGCACTGACGCTTGAGGAGAAGGTTGGACTGGTGACCGGTCAGGGCATGGTAATAGACATACCTGGGTTGCCCGAGAATTTTCAACCGCCGGCCATCGGTGCTATTGAAGACAAGGTGCCCGGCGCGGCAGGTGCTACGGTAGCGGTGCCGCGCTTGGGTATTCCCTCGGTGGTGATGGCGGATGGACCGGCCGGTGTGCGCATCTCTGCTACGCGCAAGGACGCGCCAGGCAAAACCTTCCATGCCACCGCATTTCCGGTTGGTACTGCGTTGGCCAGTAGCTGGGATATGCCGCTGGTGCGTGAAGTGGGCTCGGCCATTGCCAATGAAGCGGCAGCGTACGATATCGACGTAATGCTTACTCCAGCACTGAATATCCATCGCTATCCGCTGGGTGGTCGCAATTTCGAGTACTACTCGGAAGATCCCTTGCTCTCTGGTGAAGCTGCGGCGGCGCTGGTGCAGGGCCTGCAGGACCGTGGTGTTGGAGCGTCGGTCAAGCACTTTGCCGCCAACAACCATGAGTGGAATCGCAATGCCTTGAATGTGAGGGTGGACGAGCGTGCGTTGCGCGAGATCTACCTCAAAGGCTTCGAGATATCCATGCGCAAGGCGCAGCCTTGGACGGTGATGTCCAGCTATAACAAGATCAACGGAAGTTTCACTTCGGAGAGCAGCTGGTTGTTGTCCAACGTGCTGCGCGACCAATGGGGTTACCAGGGCCTTGTCATCACTGATTGGTTCGGTGGGCGCGATGCCGTTGGCCAGATGCGTGCGGGCAACGAGTTGCTGATGCCGGGCACGAAGCAACAGCGGAAGTCGTTGATGAAGGCAGCCACCGACGGAACGTTGGATACAGGTGTGCTTGATCGCAATGTAACCAGGGTGCTGGAGCTGGTACTGCGTAGCCGTGCGTTCAAGCAGGAGCCGCATTCCGATGCGCCCGACCTGCGGGCCAGCGCAGTGATCGCGCGGCGTGCGGCGACCCAAGGCATGGTGCTGCTCAAGAACGAGGGGGCTGCGTTGCCGCTTGCCACATCGACGCGGCTTGCCCTGCTCGGCGCCGCCAGCTACCAGATTGTTGCCGGTGGTACCGGTAGCGGTGATGTAAACAAAGCGTACTCGGTCAGTTTCAACAAGGGGCTGCAGAGCGCGGGATTCAGCAATGATGGCGTGCTTGCTGAGCGCTACGACCAGCATGTGGTGCGGGAATTGGCCAAGTTGCCACCGACCGGGGGGTTCATGACGCCGGAGTCAATTCCGGAGCTTGCGATGGACGTTGGCTGGCTGGAGCGCTTGGCACAGCAGCGTGACGTCGCGGTGATTACGATCGGCCGCAACTCCGGGGAGTCCGCTGATCGCAAGCTGGAAGAGGATTTCCTGCTTGCAGCCGATGAACGCAGCTTGTTGGAAAATACCTCCCGTGCCTTCCGTGCCAAGGGCAAGAAGGTGGTTGTGGTACTGAACATCGGTGGTGTGATCGAGACGGCTAGTTGGAGTGGTTTGGCCGATGCGATTCTGCTGGCCTGGCAGCCGGGCCAGGAGGGTGGTACCGCCGTCGCCGAGCTCCTGTCTGGCAAGGTCAATCCTTCAGGCAAGCTCACCGATACATTCGCCCTCGGTTTGGCTGATTATCCAGCGGCTGCGAGCTTCCCCGGCAAGGTTCTGTTGGGGCCGGACCCGAACGTCAAAACGGGTATTGAGATGTTCGACGCTTTGGCGCGTGAAGCCGAGGTGGAATATGGCGACAGCATCTGGGTCGGGTATCGCCACTTCGACACGCGCAAGGCTGCAGTGGCATATCCGTTCGGTTTTGGTCTTTCGTACACGACGTTCGGCTATAGCGAACTGAGGGTGAATCTAGGCGACGATGGTCGGCTGCGCGCCAGCGTCAGAGTCACCAATACCGGCAAGGTTGCCGGGCGCGAGGTGGCACAGGTCTACGTAAGTGCACCGCAAGGTGCGTTGGAAAAGCCTGCGCATGAGCTGCGTGCATTCGGTAAGACCGGCGAGTTGCGGCCCGGGCAATCGCAGGTGTTGCAGTTCGAGATCGCAGGAAAGGATCTGGCCTCGTTCGATACCAGCCGCGGCCGTTGGGTCGCCGATGCGGGCACTTACAGCTTGCGTGTAGGCGCTTCATCGCGCGATATCCGTGCGCAACAAGCCTTCGAGAAGCCGCAAGCCAGCGACTACGCACCTTGATGTGATCGTCAGACATGGAAGATCCGGGGCAGGCGCGCCGCTTGCCCCGGTCTCGCATCTGCTTACAAGTCCTGCAGGTTGTCCAGCTTGCGCAGCTTGGGTGCCTTCCATGCGGTAATGCCTGCCACGCCGAGTACCGCACAACCGCCAATAACCACCGCGGTTACCAAGCCCAGCAGACGCGCCATGCTGCCGCCGTAGAACGCACCCAGTTCATTCGACGAACTGATGAAGATGCCGTTGATCGACGACACTCGGCCGCGCATTTCATCGGGGGTCACCAGCTGCATGATGGTCGAGCGCACCACCACCGAGACGCCATCGCAGGCGCCGTAGAGCACCAGGATGGCGGCAGACAGCCAGAAGCTCCTGGACAGGCCAAAGGCGATCACGCACAGGCCGAAACCGGCCACCGCGAACAGCAGCACGCGCCCGGCATTGCGCCGCAGTGGATGCCTGGCCAGCCACAGGCCGACTGCGATTGAGCCCAGTGCCGGTGCCGCGCGCAGGATGCCCAGACCTTCCGGGCCGTAGTGCAGGATGTCCTGGATGAAGGCCGGCAGCATCGCCACCACGCCGCCCAGCAGCACCGAGAACATATCCAGCGCCATCGCGCCAAGCATGATCTGGTTGGACAGCACGAAGCGCGCGCCTTCGGCGATGCTGGCGAAGATTGGTGCGCGGGTCTGCGGCGGGGCGGGTTCGCTGACTTTGAGCGAGGCCAGCGCGATCAGCGCCAGTACCGCCATCGTCGCCGCCACGCCATAGGACAGGCCCTTGCCGCTAACGGCGACCAATACGCCGCCCAGCGCAGGACCAATCACCATGCCCATCTGGAACACCACCGTGCCGAAGCCTGCGCCGCGCGCGAACTGCTCGCGCTTGAGCACGCGCGCGAACAAGGCGTTGTAGACCGGCGACAGGAAGGCGCGGACCATGCCGGTCAGTGCCACCGCCAGATAGATCGGCCACACGCCTTTGACTGGCAGCCAGCCGGTGGCCACGGCTACCAGCATCATGGCGGTGGCGATCAGCCCCAGGCAGGCGGTCATGCCGAGCTTGCGGCGCGGCAGGTGATCGACCAGATAGCCGGCAAACGGTGCCACACAGAAATAGGGCAGCACCTCGGCCAGGCCGATCAGGCCCAGCGAGAATGGATTGCGGGTGACTTCATAGATATGCCAGCCGACCGTGACCGCGACGATCTGGTAGGACAGCATGCCGGCGATGCGGTAGAGCAGCAGTTGGACGTAGCCGGGCTGGCGCAACAACTCGGAGATGGAACCGTTGTTGCTCACTGTTTTGCTTGGGCGGTGTCGCGGATGAAGGCCAGCATCGCGGCCAGGCCATTGCTGCGGGTCGGTGACAGGTGCTTGGCCAGGCCAATGGCGGACACGTAGTCCGGATCGGTGGCGAGGATCTCAGTCGCCGAGCGGCCGGAGTACACGCGCAGCGCCAGATAGATCAGGCCCGAGACAATCGCCGAGTCGCTGATCGCATGGAACACCAGTTTGTCGGCGTCGCCTTCAGGCACGATCCAGACCATGGACTGGCAGCCGAGCAGGCGGTGTTCTTCGGTCTTCCATTCCTCCGGGAAGGCGGGCAGCTTGCGACCGAGGTCGATCAGGTACTGGTAACGCTCGGACCAGTCACCGAAGAAGGAAAACTCCTCGGCAATGGCGGCCTGGGCTTCGGCGGGAGTGGGTTCGAGCGGGAAGGGGGAGTTGATCATTGTTTGTCCTGTGCTTGGCCGGTCGCCCAAGGAGCGATGGCTTTTGTTTGGGTCGGGGCGTTGCTGCCCTCACCCCAACCCCTCTCCCGCACGCGGGAGAGGGGCTCAGTGCGCCGCTAGCCGACGCTATGTGTGGAATTGCAGCTTCCGCTTAAGCCCCTCTCCCGTTCACGGGGGAGGGGTTGGGGTGAGGGGAAGCTTTACCCGCGCTTCCAGCGCACGCCTTGCGGCGTGTCTTCCAGCACGATGTTCTCAGCAGCCAGCTGGTCGCGGATGGCATCAGCACGGCCGAAGTCGCGCGCCTGCTTGGCGGCGATGCGTTCATCGATCAGCGCTTGGATACGTGCATCGTCACCGGCTTCAGCGCCACGCCCGAACCACTCGGACGGTGCCTGCTGCAGCAGGCCAAGAGCGAGGCCTGCGCCGAGCAGCTCGCGCTTCAGGCGCGTCTTGTCTTCGCTGGACTCGGCCTTGCGTGCTTCACTGGCGATACGGGCCACTTCAGCCAGCGCCAGCGGCGTGTTGAGGTCGTCGTCCAGCGCTGCCTCGACGCCGGCCGGAATCTCGCCTTCAACACTGACATCAACCAGGTCACGCAAAGTGCCGTACAAACGATCCAGCGTGCGCACCGACTGCTCGATCAGCGCATCGGACCATTCCAGCGGCTGCCGGTAGTGCGCCGACAGCAGCGCATAGCGCAGCGCTTCCGGCGGGTGCTGGCGAACCAGGTCATGCACGCGCTCGATATTGCCGATCGACTTGCTCATCTTGGTACCGCCGAAATTGAGCATGCCGTTGTGCAGCCAGAAGCGCGCAAAGGTCTGCCCGCCGTGGGCGCAGACGCTTTGCGCGATCTCGTTCTCATGGTGCGGGAACTGCAGATCGACGCCGCCGGCATGGATGTCGATGGTCGGGCCCAGATGCGCGGCAGCCATCGCCGAGCACTCGATATGCCAGCCCGGCCGGCCGCGGCCCCAGGGCGATTCCCAGCCCGGCAGGTCGTCGCTGGAGGGCTTCCACAGCACGAAGTCGCCGGCATCACGCTTGTACGGGGCCACTTCGACGCGCGCACCGGCCAGCATTTCGTCCGGGTCGCGGCGCGAGAGCTTGCCGTAATCGGCGAAGCTGCTGACCGAGAACAGCACATGGCCCTCGGCGGCGTAGGCGTGATCGGTGCTGATCAGCTGCTCGATCATGGCGATGATCTGCGGCATATGCGCGGTGGCTTCCGGCTCGATCTCCGGCGGCACCACGCCGAGCGTGGCCATGTCCTCGCGGTAGGCGGCGGCAAAACGGTCGGTGATGGCCGAGATCGGCACACCCTGGTCCTTGGCCGCGGCGTTGATCTTGTCGTCAACGTCGGTGATGTTGCGCGCGTAGCGCAGTTTTCCGTAACGGCGACGCAGCAGGTCGGCAAGCACCCCGAACACCACCGGGCCGCGCGCATTGCCGATATGTACATAGTTATAGACCGTGGGGCCGCACACATACATGGTGGGGGCGGCGGGGTCGAGCGGAGCAAACGGCTCCAGCTGCCGCGTCAGGTTGTTGTGCAGGCGCAGGGTCATGGCAATCCGGGGGTAAACGAACCCGCCAATTCTAGCGGTCCGGGCCGGGTCGGGCATCCCCGGGCTGGGCAATACGCGTACGGATGGGTAATGTTCAGGCCCGGGGCAGCTGTGCTGCCTACACTAGTACCCGTCACCCGCGCCTTGTTCCTGCCGATATCTTGATGAAACCTGCTCCATTGGCGTCGACGATCTGCCTGTTGGCTGGTGCCGCCGTGCCCGCGCTTGCGCAGGAACCGGAGCAGCGCAATCGCGTGGTGATCATGGAAAACGTGCGCTACGACTATGCGCAGGTGCTCAATGTCGAACCGGTCTTCCAGACCCTGCGTGCAAGCCGTACCGAGGAGCACTGCGAGCCGGTGTCGACCCGCACGCTGGCGCCGGTGCAGGTCAAGGGCGAGGAAGACAAGGGCGGATTCCGCCGCTTCTGGGACTCGGTGCGGGGCATGTTCAGCCAGCACGAAGGGCAGGCACAGGAAGAAGAGATGGCGCTTGCTCCGCAGGGTGCTGGCGGTTCTTCCGCGCTGCTGACCCCGGAATGCAAGATCGTCGAGGTTGGGCGTGAATTCCGCCGGCCCATCGCCTATGACGTGGATTACGTCTACAAGGGCATCAAATTCCGCTCACGGCTGCCGGAAGACCCCGGTAACCGGCTCAAGCTGCGGGTGTCGATCACCCCGGATATCGGCCAGGCACCGCCGGCCGCGAACAACGTCCCGTAATGTTGCAGCGCGCCACTTGCGTCGGCCTGACCCGCGTGCGAGTATGCCCGACGATGAAAGCCACCAGCTTCCAGCACGAAACCAGCACCGCCCGGATGGCCACCGGCATGACGTCGCGTGCCCGCCGACCGGAATCCCACATATTCGCTGGGTGACCGGGGCTTCGTGCTGTCCGTTCTGAAAACCCAGCCCAGGCTGGGTTTTTTCGTTTCTGGTTCGGCAAAAGTTTCAAACGCAATGAGCCGCGCGCATGCGCATCCGCCCACCGGCGACGGTGGATCTCCGCAATAAAGGATGGATCGATGTCTCTGAAGCACTTTTTGAACACCCAGGATTGGAGCCGCGCCGAGTTGGATGCGCTGCTCACCCAGGCAGCCTTGTTCAAGCAGAACAAGCTGGGTGATGACCTGAAGGGCAAGTCGATCGCCCTGGTGTTCTTCAACCCGTCCATGCGTACCCGCACCAGCTTCGAGCTGGGTGCGTTCCAATTGGGCGGCCACGCAGTAGTGCTGCAGCCGGGCAAGGACGCATGGCCGATCGAGTTCAACCTTGGTACGGTGATGGACGGTGACACCGAAGAGCACATTGCCGAAGTAGCCAAGGTGCTGGGCCGTTACGTCGACCTGATCGGCGTGCGCGCCTTCCCGAAGTTCGTCGACTGGAGCAAGGACCGCGAGGACCAGGTGCTCAAGAGCTTCGCCAAGTATTCGCCGGTGCCGGTCATCAACATGGAGACCATCACCCATCCGTGCCAGGAGCTGGCACACATCCTGGCGCTGCAGGAACACTTCGGTACCAGTGACCTGCGCGGCAAGAAGTACGTCCTCACCTGGACCTACCACCCCAAGCCGCTGAACACCGCGGTGGCCAACTCGGCACTGACCATCGCTACCCGCATGGGCATGGACGTGACCCTGCTGTGCCCGACCCCGGATTACATCCTGGACGAGCGTTACATGGGCTGGGCCGAGCAGAACGTGGCCGAGAGCGGTGGTTCGCTGCAGGTCAGCCACGACATTAAGAGCGCCTACGCAGGCGCCGATGTTGTGTACGCCAAAAGCTGGGGCGCGCTGCCGTTCTTCGGCAACTGGGAGCCGGAAAAGCCGATCCGCGACCAGTACCAGCACTTCATCGTTGACGAAGCCAAGATGGCGCTGACCAACAATGGCGTGTTCAGCCACTGCCTGCCGCTGCGCCGCAACGTCAAGGCCACCGACGGCGTGATGGATTCGCCGCAATGTATTGCAATCAACGAAGCCGAGAATCGCCTGCACGTGCAGAAGGCGATCATGGCTGCAGTGATCGGCAAGTAACGCTTTAGCCCCTCTCCTGCGGGAGAGGGGTTGGGGTGAGGGTAAGGCTCTTCACTCCAGGCAACACCTCAACTTCATTACCCCCTCCCCAACCCCTCCCCCGGCGGGAGAGGGGCTCAAGAACCAAAGCAGAGATTCCTTCCCCATGAACAAAGACATCGTCCTCGCCTTCTCCGGCGGCCTCGACACCAGTTTCTGCGTGCCTTACCTGCAGGAACGTGGTTACAACGTACACACCGTGTTCGCCGATACCGGCGGCGTGGATGCCGATGAGCGTGACTTCATCGAAAAGCGTGCGGCCGAGCTGGGCGTTACCAGCCACGTCACCGTCGATGGCGGCCCGGCCATCTGGAATGGCTTCGTCAAGCCCTTCGTGTGGGCAGGCGAGGGCTACCAGGGCCAGTACCCGCTGCTGGTCTCCGATCGTTACCTGATCGTCGATGCCGCGCTCAAGCGCGCCGCCGAGCTGGGCACCAATATCATCGCCCACGGCTGCACCGGCATGGGCAACGACCAGGTGCGTTTCGACCTGGCGGTGAAGGCACTGGGCGACTACCAGATCGTCGCGCCGATCCGTGAAATCCAGAAGGAACACACCCAGACCCGCGCCTACGAGCAGAAGTACCTGGAAGCGCGTGGTTTCGGCGTGCGCGCCAAGCAGCAGGCCTACACCATCAACGAGAACCTGCTGGGCCTGACCATGTCCGGCGGCGAGATCGACAAGTGGGAAGCCCCGGGCGAAGGCGCACGCGGCTGGTGCGCACCGCGCAGCGCCTGGCCGATCGAGCCGCTGACCGTGACCCTGAAGTTCGTCGAAGGCGAAGCTGTCGCCCTGGACGGCAAGGCACTGCCGGGTGAGCAGATCCTGGCCAAGCTCAACAAGCTGTTCGCCCAGTACGGCGTGGGCCGTGGCGTCTACACCGGCGACACCGTGATCGGCCTGAAGGGCCGCATCGTGTTCGAAGCACCGGGCCTGGTCTCGCTGCTGGCCGCGCACCGCGCGCTGGAAGACACCGTGCTGACCAAGCAGCAGAACCGCTTCAAGCCAGAAGTCGCGCGCAAGTGGGTGGAGCTGGTGTACGAAGGCTTCTACCACGACCCGCTCAAGACCGACATCGAAGCCTTCCTGAAGGCCTCGCAGGCCAAGGTGACCGGTGAAGTTGTGCTGGAAACCCGCGGTGGCCGTGTTGATGCAGTAGCCGTGCGTTCGGAGCACATCCTCAACGCCAAGGGCGCGACCTACGCGCAGTCGGCGGACTGGGGCGTGGAAGAGGCCGAAGGTTTCATCAAGCTGTTTGGCATGAGCTCGACGTTGTATGCGCAGGTAAACCGCTGACGCTTGACGCTCAAAGCCTCTCTCCCGCCTGCGGGAGAGGGGTTGGGGTGAGGGCAGCTTCTGCTTCTGTCGTTGCTTGCTCTCAAAGCAGACGAGGCAAATCAAAAGCTCCCCCCATCCGCCCTCCGGGCACCTTCCCCCGCAAGCGGGAGAAGGGAAGCCCTCCGATCATTGCTGTGATTACCTGCTGCCCACCATGACCAAGCTGCTCCAATCCACCCTCGATCACCTGGAAAAGCTGGTGTCCTACGACACCCGCAACCCGCCGCGTGCCATCACCACCGGTGGCATCTTTGATTACCTGCGCGACAACCTGCCGGGCTTCAATGTCGAGGTGATCGACCACGGTGCTGGTGCGGTCAGCTTCTATGCTGTGCGCGGCAAGCCGAAATACCTGTTCAACGTGCATCTGGATACCGTGCCGGATTCCCCGCACTGGTCCGCCGATCCACACGTGATGCGTCGTTTGGACGACCGCGTGGTCGGCCTCGGTGTTTGCGATATCAAGGGCGCTGCAGCAGCGCTGGTCGCTGCCGCCAACCTGACCGACGGTGACGCTGCGTTCCTGTTTTCCAGTGACGAAGAAGCCAATGACCCGCGTTGCATCGCTGCCTTCCTGGCGCGTGGCATCGCCTATGAAGCGGTAATCGTCGCCGAGCCGACCATGAGCGAAGCGGTGCTCGCGCACCGGGGTATCAGCTCGGTGCTGATGAAGTTCCAGGGCCGCGCCGGCCACGCCTCGGGCAAGCAGGACCCATCCGCAAGTGCCTTGCATCAGGCGATGCGTTGGGGCGGCAAGGCGCTGGAGCATGTCGAGTCGCTGGCGCATGCGCGCTTTGGCGGCCTGACCGGCCTGCGCTTCAACATCGGCCGCGTCGAAGGTGGCATCAAGGCAAATATGATCGCGCCCGAAGCCGAACTGCGTTTTGGCTTCCGGCCGCTGCCGTCGATGGATATCGACGCGCTGCTGAGCACATTCGCCAGCTTTGCCGAGCCGCAGGCCGCGCATTTTGAAGAAACCTTCCGTGGCCCCAGCCTGCCATCCGGTGATATCGCCCGTGCCGAGGAACGTCGCCTGGCCGCGCGCGACATCGCCGACGAGCTTGGCCTGCCGATCGGCAATGCCGTGGATTTCTGGACCGAGGCTTCGCTGTTCTCGGCCGGCGGCTATACAACCATGGTGTACGGTCCCGGCGATATCGCCCAGGCCCACACCGCCGATGAATTCGTGACGCTGGAGCAACTGCAGCGCTACGCCGAATCGGTGCTGCAGATCCTGCAACGCGGCGCCTGAGCCGCTCGTGGCCCGGCGGCTCGCCGCCGGCTTCTTTTCGTGACCGCATTGGTCACTACGTAGATACAAGTAATGTCCCCAGCCATGCAGCCGCACCGCCAGACCCGCCAGACCATCGTCCGCCTGCTTTCGAGCATGGCCAGCGCGAAGGAAATCAGCCAATACCTCAAGCGCTTCTCGCAGCTTGATGCCAAGCGCTTTGCCGTGGTCAAGGTCGGTGGCGCAGTGCTGCGCGACGATCTGGACGCGCTGACCTCGTCGCTGTCGTTCCTGCAGGAAGTCGGCCTGACCCCGATCGTGCTGCACGGCGCTGGCCCGCAGCTGGATGCCGAGCTGTCTGCTGCCGGCATCGAGAAGAAGACCATCGATGGCCTGCGCGTGACCTCGCCGGAAGCACTGGCGATCGTGCGCAAGGTGTTCCAGCAGTCCAACCTCAAGCTGGTGGAAGCGCTGCAGCAGAACGGTGCGCGTGCTACGTCGATCACCGGTGGCGTGTTCGAGGCCGAGTACCTGGACGTGGACACCTACGGTCTGGTCGGCGAGGTGAAGAAGGTCAATCTGGCGCCGATCGAGGCCAGCCTGCGCGCCGGCTCGATCCCGGTGATTACCAGCTTGGGCGAGACCCCGAGCGGGCAGATCCTCAACGTCAATGCCGACTTCGCCGCCAATGAGCTGGTGCAGGAACTGCAGCCGTACAAGATCATCTTCCTCACCGGCACCGGCGGCCTGCTCGATGAAGAAGGCAAGCTGATCGACTCGATCAACCTGTCCACCGAATACGACCAGCTGATGCAGCAGCCGTGGATCCATGGCGGCATGCGGGTCAAGATCGAGCAGATCAAGGACCTGTTGGATCGTTTGCCGGAAGAATCCTCGGTGTCGATCACGCGCCCGGCCGATCTGGCCAAGGAGCTGTTCACGCATAAGGGCTCGGGCACGCTGGTGCGCCGCGGCGAAAAGGTGCTGAAGGCAACGTCGTGGGATCAGCTCGATACCGCGCGCTTGAAGTCGCTGATCGAATCAAGCTTCGGTCGCACCCTGGTGCCGGACTATTTCGAAAAGACCAAGTTGCTGCGCGCCTATGTCAGCGAGAACTATCGCACTGCGGTCGTGCTCACCGATGAGGCCGAAGGCGTGTATCTGGACAAGTTCGCGGTGCTCGATGACGCCCAGGGCGAAGGCCTTGGTCGTGCAGTGTGGAACGTGATGCTGGAAGAAACCCCGCAGCTGTTCTGGCGCTCACGCAACGGCAATCCGGTCAATCATTTCTACTATTCCGAATCCGATGGCTGCTACAAGCTCGGTCATTGGAAGGTGTTCTGGTTCGGCGCCACCGACTTCGACAGCATCAAGGGCTACGTCGCGCATTGCGGCGAGCGCAAGCCGAGCCTGCAAGGGTGAGCATGGACCTTGCCACCGCCGGGCACTGGAGCCAGGTGCCGGCCCTGAAGGGCCAGCATGTGACGCTGGAGCCTCTGCAGCTTGGGCACGTTCAAGCGCTGCAGCGTGCCTTGGGCGAGGGCGAGTTGTCGCGCTGCTGGTATACCAACGTACCCGCGCCGGAACGTGCAGGCCATTACATCGTTGCTGCGCTGGAAGCACAGGCGCAGGGCAGGGTGCTCGCGTTCGTGGTCAAAGATGCCAGTGGTGAAGTTGTTGGCAGCACCCGCTACTACGCGCTCGAAGCCGACGTGCCGCGCTTGAACATCGGCTACACCTGGTACCACCCGCGCGTGCAACGCAGCGGGCTCAACACCGAGGCCAAGCTGTTGCTGCTGCGGCATGCATTTGAAACACTGGGCTGCATCAGCGTGGGCTTCGAGACCAGCTGGTTCAACCACGCCTCACGCACCGCTATTGCCCGCCTTGGTGCGAAGCAGGATGGCGTATTGCGCAGCCACAAGCGTCACGCCGACGGATCGCGCCGCGATACCGTGGTGTTCTCCATCATCGATACGGAGTGGCCGGCGGTGAAAACCCACCTGCAATTCCTTCTGGATTCGCATTCATGACTGACAACAAATTCTCGGTAGGCATCGTTGGCGCGCGCGGCTACACCGGCGCCGAATTGATCCGCCTGCTGTCCGCACACCCGCGCATCGAGCTGGCCTTCGTGTCCTCGCGTGAGCTGGCCGGACAGCGAGTGGCTGACCACAACGATGCCTACAATGGCGAGCTGCGCTACGAAAGTCTGGACCCGGAGGCGGTCGCCGCCAAGGGTGTGGACGCGGTGGTGCTGGCACTGCCAAACGGCAAGGGCGAGCCCTTTGTGGCCGCACTGGATGCAGTCGCGCCGGATACGGTGATCGTTGATCTGTCGGCGGACTATCGCTTCGACAACAGCTGGTATTACGGCCTGCCGGAGTTGACCCGTGCCCGTTATGCCGGCCAGAAGCGGATCAGCAACCCGGGCTGCTACGCCACCGCGATGCAGCTGGCGATCGCACCGTTGCTGAGCCAGCTGGCCGGCCCGCCGACCTGCTTCGGCGTGTCGGGATGGTCGGGTGCAGGCACTACGCCGTCGGACAAGAACAACCCCGAGCTGCTGCGCGACAATCTGATGCCGTATGCATTGACGAATCATGTGCATGAGCGCGAGGTTGCGACACAGCTCGGTGTGCCGGTGGAGTTCATGCCGCATGTGGCCGCACATTTCCGTGGCATCACCATGACCGTCAACCTTTGGCTGCAGCAGCCGCGCAGTCGCGAAGAGATCGTCGCGTTGTACCAGCAGCGCTATGCCAACGAGCCGTTGATCGAAGTGGTCGACGAGGCGCCGTGGGTCAGTCGCATCGCCGGCAAGCACGGTGTGCAGATTGGCGGTTTCACCATGGCGCCGGGCAACAAGCGCGTGGTGGTGGTGGCGACCATCGACAACCTGCTCAAGGGCGCGGCCACACAGGCGCTGCAGAACCTCAACCGGGCGTTGGGGCTGGATGAGTTGATGGCTGTTCCGTACTGATTTATTTGTGGGTAGCGCTGGGGGCCTGTTGGATCTTTGGCTTCGCGGCTTACGCCGCTCCTACAAATGCATTGTTTTCTGAGAGATCGACATGACTAATTTGCTTTGGCAGAAACCCGGCGTTGCGGTTGACGCGAAGATCCAGACCTTCCTGGCCGGTGACGACGTCATCCTGGACCGCGAATTCTTCCTGCATGACATCCAGGCCAGTGCCGCGCATGCCGAAGGCCTGCAGCACATCGGCATCCTCAGTGCCGACGAGTTGGCTGCGCTGAAGCGCGAGCTGGCGATTCTGGCCGACGATTTCCGCAGCGGCGCATTCGTGCTGGACGAGCAGTACGAGGATTGCCACTCGGCCATCGAGGCACGACTGACCGAGCGCCTGGGTGATGCTGGTCGCAAGATCCACACCGGCCGCAGTCGCAACGATCAGATCCTGGTCGCTACCCGCCTGTGGTTGAAGGACAAGTTGGAGCGTGTGGCGCAGATCAGCACTGAGGTCGCCAAGGTTGCCTTGGATCGCGCGGCTGCCGAGCAGCTGCAGCCGCTACCGGGTTACACCCACATCCAGCGCGCGGTGGTGTCCTCGGCGGGCATGTGGTGGGCCGGCTGGGCCGAAGCCTTCATCGACAATGCCATCCGTGCCCGCGACACGCGTGCGCTGATCGATACCAATCCGCTGGGTACGGCCGCCGGCTACGGCGTCAACCTGCCGCTTGATCGCGAGCACACCACGGCCGCGCTCGGATTCTCGCGCATGCAGATCAGCCCGATCTACGCGCAGCTCTCGCGCGGCAAGTTCGAGCTGGCGGCGTTGGAAGCGCTGGGCGGCGCGACGCTGGACCTGCGTCGTATCGCCTGGGATCTGTCGCTGTTCACCACCGGCGAGTTCGCCTTCGTTGCGTTGCCGGCGCAGTACACCACCGGCAGCTCGATCATGCCGAACAAACGCAATCCTGACGTGATCGAGTTGATGCGCGCCACCCACGCCAGCATCGCTGCGGCACGTACCGAGATCGAACAGCTGCTGTCGCTGCCTTCGGGTTACCAGCGCGATCTGCAGAACTCCAAGGGCGCGATCGTGCACGGCTTTGGCCGTGGTCTCGCCGCGCTGGAACTGTTGCCGGCCTTGCTGTCGAATCTGGATTGGCGTGATGACAACATCCGCGCCGCGATTGATTCGGGTATGTATGCGACCGACGTTGCGGTGGAGGCTGCGGTGGCGGGAGTGCCCTTCCGGGACGCCTACAAGGCGGCAGCAGAGGCAGCGGATTCGGCGGGGCAGGGGCGTACGCCTGAGGGTAGCTTGGCGGCACGTGTGTCGCCTGGTGCTGCGGCGGATCTTCGGTTGGACGAGCTTTCTGCGCGCTGGAGTGCGTTGCAGGACTGATGGATTGAATACGGGCGCCGAAAGGCGCCCGTATTGGTTTGGCTTTATCCCTTCTCCCTCAGGTAGAAGGGCCTGTCCTCGCGAAGGCGGGAATGCCCCGTGGGGGCGGAAGGGTGACGTGGTTGCCTTGGCCTTGGCTGTTGCCTTGGCTGTTGCTTTGGCTGTTGCTTTGGCTGTCTCTTCTCCCGCTTGCGGGAGAAGGTGCCCGAAGAGCCTGCCCCCGCGAAGGCGGGGGGCGGATGAGGGGGGGGCTTTTCGACTTTGCTTAGCTAGAAGCTTCCCCTCACCCCAACCCATCTCCCGCAGGCGGGAGAGGGGCTTAAGCAAAAGCTAAGGCTCAAGCCAAAGCCAAAAGCAAAAACCACAGCAAGTTCCAAGCGAAAGCAATCGCACCATCTTCGCTTTCGTCGTGGTGTCATATGCAGCTAAAGGAGAATGCAATGAAGCTCTACCTGGTATTGGCAATGCGAAAGCCGTCGTTCGACGACGCAGTGATCGCTCCACACATAGCCTTCCTCAACGCGCTAAGCGCCGAAAACCGCCTGCACCTGACCGGCGGTTTCAGCGACGGCAAAGGTGGCGCCTATGTGTTGAAGAACATCGACACGCTGGAAGCAGCCCAGGCCATCGTCGCCTCCGATCCGCTGGCCATCCAGGACAGCTCAGAGCTGACCATCCACGAGTGGAATACCCGCTGATCCCATGATCCAGACTTCGTTATCACCGTTCACCGAACAAGCACTGCCGCAGTGGCGCCGTGCCGTCCTCAAGGTCGGCAGTAGTCTGCTGGCGGCCGATGGCGGTGGCTTGACCCCGCGCTTCGCACTCGGTCTGGCACAGTTCGTGTCGGCCAATGTTCTGGCTGGGCGTGAAGTGGTGATCGTTTCCTCCGGCGCAGTGGCCGCTGGCCGCGCCATCGTGCCCAAGGCCGCCGAAGCCGGCGCGGCCATGGCGGCAAGACAGGCCTTGGCTGCACTGGGTCAAGCACAGCTGATTGGGCTGTGGCAGCGTTTCTTCGAACGCCCGGTGGCACAGGTGCTGCTCACCCACGATGACCTGCGCAATCGCCGCCGCTACCTCAACGCACGGGCAACGCTCAATGAACTGCTGGCGCTGGGCGCGCTGCCGGTCATCAACGAGAACGACACCGTGTCGGTGGACGAACTCAAGCTCGGCGACAACGACAATCTTGCCGCCATCGTCGCTGCATTGGTCGATGCCGACGCATTATTCATCGCAACCGACATTGATGGCCTCTACACCGCCGATCCGCGCAGCAACCCCGATGCACAACCGATAAACGAGGTCACCGAGCTGACGCCAGACGTCCTCGCAATGGCTGGCGGCAGCGGCAGCGCGGTCGGTACTGGCGGCATGCACACCAAGCTGCAGGCAGCCGCCAAAGCCGGTGCCGCGGGTATCGATACCTTCCTGTTCAATGGCCGCAGCGGCGATGTCGTGCGTGGCCTGGCGCAGGGCAGGTTGCACGGCACTCGCCTGCATGCCGGGCAGTCACGCATCGCCGCGCGCAAATACTGGTTGAAGCACGCACCGCTGGAGCCGGGCGCGATCCTGATCGACGCTGGCGCCGCACGTGCGCTGCGCGACAAGGGTGCCTCACTGCTACCCGGTGGCGTGGTTGGCGCCGAAGGCGAGTTCCGTCGTGGCGACATGGTGGAGGTGCGCCTGTTCGATCCGCAGGGCCAGCAGCGTGTGGCACGAGGCGTCAGCCAGTACTCGGCCGTGGACATCCGCCGTATCAGCCAGCACCACACCAGCGAGATCGAATCCATCCTCGGCTACAACTACGGCGACAACGTGGTCCATCGCGATGACCTGGTGTTGCTGTGAGTTTTCCTTTGATTACCGGCAGGACTGACCATGAGTGATATCCGCACCCTCGCATTGCAGTGCCGCCATGCCGCGCAGCAACTGGGCCTGCTTTCCAGCCAAGCCCGCAGCACGTTGCTGAAGTCGATGGCTGCCGCGCTGGAAGCCGATGCAGGCAGCATCCTCGCCGCGAATGCGCGTGACCTGCAGGCGGCACGCGACAAGGGTGTGGGCTCGGCGATGTTGGATCGTCTCGCCTTGAACCCGGAACGTCTGCGCGGTGTGGCCGATGCGCTGCGCGAAGTCGCCGCCTTGCCGGATCCGGTGGGCGAGGTGACCCGCGCCTACGACCGCCCCAATGGCATCCGCGTGCAGAAGGTGCGGGTGCCACTGGGCGTGATCGCGATGATCTACGAGGCGCGACCCAATGTGACTGCTGATGCCGCAGCGCTGTGCATCAAGGCTGGCAATGGTGTGATCCTGCGCGGTGGTTCTGAAGCCATCCATTCCAATACAGCGATTGCCGCCAGCCTCAAACGTGCTCTGCGCGAGGCGGGTTTGCCGGATGCTGCACTCACACTGGTTGAAGACCTGCGCCGCGAGACCATGCTGGAGCTGCTGCAGCTCAATGACATCATCGATCTGGCGATTCCGCGTGGCGGAGAAGGCCTGATCCGCTTCGTTGCAGAGCATGCGCGCGTGCCGGTGATCAAGCACTACAAGGGCGTCTGCCATCTGTTCGTCGATGACAGTGCCGATCTGCAGCTTGCTGTGGACTTGCTGGTCGACGGCAAGACTTCGCGCCCTTCAGCCTGCAATTCACTGGAGACGTTGCTGGTACATGAGGCGATCGCGGCGCAATTCCTGCCGCTGGCGGCCACAGCGCTACGCGAGCGCGGCGTTGAGCTGCGTGGTGATGCAGTGACCCAGGCGTTGCTTGCGGACATCGTGCCGGCAACAGAAGAGGACTACGCCGCTGAGTACCTGGATCTGATTCTCACGATCCGGGTGGTACCGGACATGGCTGCGGCCATCGCCCATATCCAGACCTTCACCTCGGATCACACCGAAGTCATCGCCACCGGCGACTCTGCACACGGCGAGGCGTTCGTGCGGGCGCTGCGTTCGGCGGTGGTGATGGTCAATGCCTCTTCACGCTTCTCCGATGGCGGCGAGCTGGGCCTGGGTGCGGAGATCGGTATCTCCACCACGCGCCTGCATTCCTACGGTCCGATGGGCCTTGAGGCGTTGACGGTGGAGCGCTTCGTGGTGCGCGGCGAAGGCCAGGTAAGGCATCCGTTGAAGTAATTGTGGCAAGCAACCGTTGTAGCCCGGGTAAGCCGTGAGGCACCCATTGCTTCGGCGTGCACAAAGCTCCGGCCCTTCCAACACCGCCGGCTTCGCGGCTTACGCCGCTCCTACAAGATCCGGTCAGTCGCCGGTGCTGGGCTGCGTTGTTTGCTCGAATATGAAAAAGCCGCCGATTCACATCGGCGGCTTTTCTGTATCAATCGCGGCTTACTTCCAGTGATCTTCCAGCTGCTGCGGTTTGCAGGCAAACCACGCACCGGTCAGCAATACACCCGAGCAGCAGGCGAGGAAGGCAAACGACCATGCCCAGCCATCGCTCATGCCATGCAGCCATCCAAACAACAGCGGGCCCAGGCTTGCCAGGCTGTAGCCCACGCCCTGCATGAAGCCGGACAGCGCCGCTGAGCCAGCCTGGCTACGGGTGCGCAGGTTGATCAGGGTCAGGCCGAGCGGGAAGGTCGATGGGCCGAGACCAGCGATGACCGCCCACAGCAGCGGAGCGCTCATCGGTGCCCACAACAGGCCGGCGAAGGCAATCATGTTCAGCACGAACACCATCACCGCGATCGGGAAGGGGTTACGCATGCGTACCGCCAATGCCGGCACCAACAGCGATGGCAACAGACCGATGGCCGAGTACACCGCCACCATCACGCCACCGAAGGATTCGCTGGCACCGGCTTCCACCATCACCTTCGGCAACCAGGTGAACAGGGAATACGTGCCGAGCGAGGTCATGCCGAACATCAGTGCCATGCCCCAGCCCAGTTGCGTTTTCCAGACGCGACCGGCGGCATGTTCGGTGCTGGTGGTGGTTGTTTCCACGCGCGGGGCGCTGCGTGCCAGCAGGATCCACGGCAGCAATGCAGCCACCGACAGCATCGACCACATGCCCAGCGAAACCCGCCAGTCAAATTGGTCGGCCACCGGCACTGCCAGCAACGCAGGCACCATCGTGCCTGCCTGCAGTACCGAGATGTAGACCGTGCTCAGTGTGCCAACGCGGTCGGCGAAGTAGCGCTTCACCAGTGGTGGCACCACCACATTGCCCATGCCCATGCCGGCCAGGGCCACGGCCGAACCGAGCAGCAGCATCCCGACGTCATTGGCGAAGGCGCGCAGCAGCAGACCGATGGTGGCCAGCATCATGGTCAGCACGGCAGTGCGTTCCAGGCCGATGGCGCGGGTGATGCGTGGTGTGGCCAGGCCGAATACGGCGAAGGCGGCGGTCGGCATCATGCCGAGCACGCCGGTCATGGTGCTGCCGAAATCAAAGACGTGGCCGAGTCGGTCCAGCAACGGCGTCAGCGAAGTAACTGCGCTGCGCAGGTTGGCCGAGACCAGGACGATTGCGACAAACGCCAGCAGGCGGCCCTTGAACAGGGGGTGCCGGATGAGGGACTGGGCGGGCGTGGACATTGCTTACTCCGACGCGGTGGGTGGCGTCGTTTGAAACCCACCAAAAACAAAAGCCGACCAGAGGCCGGCTTTTGTCAAATTGGTCGGGGAGACAGGATTCGAACCTGCGACCTCTACGTCCCGAACGTAGCGCTCTACCAGACTGAGCTACACCCCGAAGGAGCCGCCTATGATAGCGGTGAACCTCGTGCCTTGCAAGTTCTTTTGTTCAGCCAGCGCTGCCTGCAAGGCGTGGTGCGTTGACTGCCAGCAGCTGTGTGCTGGCGAATAAAAAACCTGGAAAACGTTGCCGTTATTCCAGGCTTCTTAACCGACCCTTTGGTCGGGGAGACAGGATTCGAACCTGCGACCTCTACGTCCCGAACGTAGCGCTCTACCAGACTGAGCTACACCCCGCGAAGGGAGCCGGAAAGATACGCTCAGTCCGGCGTTTTGGCAATACCTTCACGCAGTTTTTCAGCGCTTTGCATCGATCTTGTTTGCTTCGCGCGCTTCAAACCACATGCCGTTGAGGATGGCGACCGTCGCCGCGAGGCCCGCACCCAGAATCCAAGCGAAATACCACATGAGTTGTCTCCTTGATGTTGTCGTTGCGGATCAGTAGGCGTTCGGGTTTTCACCCATCTCTTCCAGCGTGGTCTTGCCCTTCATCACGCGGTACACCCAGGTGGTGTAGGCGATGATGATCGGCAGGAAGATCACGGTGGCCAGCAGCATCACCCACAGCGTCAGGTGGCTGGAGGAACCGTCCCACACCGTCAGGCTGGAGCCCGGGCTGGTGGAGGAGGGCAGCAGGAACGGGAAGATCGCAAAGCCGACGGTGAGGATGATGCCGGCGATGGAAGCGCCCGAGGCGAGGAAGGCCAGGCCACCACGACGCTTGCGCAGCAGGACCGCACTGGCCAATGCACCCAACAGGCCAACCACCGGCGCCAGAATCGTGGCCGGCATGCTGCTGTAGTTGTGCAGCCAGCCGCCAGCGGCGGAGAACTCAGCGGTCTTCAGCAGCGGATTGCTGGCACCGTCGGTCACCACCTGCGAGGTGATCTGGTAGCCGGGCAGGCCGAAGGCAACCCAGGCACCAGCAAGTGCGAACAGCACGAACGAGGCGATGGCGGCGATGCTGCCGATCTTTGCCGAGCGCTCAGCAACCGGGCCGCTGGTCTTGAGCACCAGCATGGCTGCGCCGTGCGAGACCAGCATTGCCACGCTGACCAGGCCGGCCAGCAGCGCAAACGGAGTCAGCAGGCCGAGCAGGTTGCCGGTGTAGAACACGCGCTGGGTGTCGTCGAAGTGATACGGCACGCCGAGCAGTACGTTGCCAACCGCCACGCCCATGATCAGCGCCGGGATGAAGCCGCCGACAAACAGCGCCTTGTCCCAGTTGTTGCGCCAGCGTTGGGTCGGCATCTTGCTGCGGTACTTGAAGCCGACCGGACGCAGGATCAGTGCGAACAGGATCAGGAACATCGCCAGGTAGAAGCCCGAAAAGCTCACCGCATACAACGGCGGCCAGGCGGCGAAGATCGCACCGCCACCCAGCACCAGCCACACCTGGTTGCCTTCCCACACCGGGCCGATGGTGTTGATCACCAGGCGGCGCTCTTCATCGGTCTTGGCAACGAACGGCAGCAAGGTGCCAACGCCAAGGTCGAAGCCGTCCATTACCGCGAAGCCGATCAGCAGGATGCCGAGCAGCAACCACCAGATCACGCGTAGCGTTGTGTAGTCCAGAAGAATGAATTCCATGAGTGTTCTCCTGCCTTATGCCTGGCCGTTGCCGGCGGTATTGGCGTGGTTGGTTGCGACGGCCGACTGCTGCAGCGAGGGCAGGATTTCGTCCGGGCCCTTGCGGATGGCCTTGAGCATCAGCTTGACTTCGATCACCAGCAGCACCGTGTACAGCGCGGTGAAGCCGACCAGCGTTGCCAGGATTTCGTAGACGGCCAGGCCGGAGGCGGCATAGAAGGTCGGCAGTACGCCATCAACGGCCCACGGCTGACGGCCGTATTCGGCGATGAACCAGCCACATTCGATGGCAATCCACGGTGCCGGCAGCGACCACAGGGCAACCCGCAGGAAAGTGCGCTTGTGCTCGAAGTTGTTACGGCAGGAGTAGTAGAAGGCCAGGGCGAAGAAGCCGATCATGTAGATGCCCAGGCCAACCATGACGCGGAAGGTCCAGAACAGCGGCGCAACCGTGGGTACCGTGTCCAGCGCAGCCTGTGCGATCTGCTCAGGCGTGGCGTTCTCGATGTCGTCGCGGTAACGCTTCAGCAGCAGGCCGTGGCCCAGATCCTGCCAATGACGGTCAAAGACCTCGCGGGCTTCAACGTCGTTCTTGTCGGCGCGGATGCGTTCCAGTGCGGCGTAGGCGATCTGGCCACCCTTGACGCGACCTTCGGCCTGCTTGACCAGATCCAGGATGCCCGGGATCTCTTCATCCAGCGAACGCGTGGCGATCAGGCCCATCACGTACGGAATCTGGACTTCGAAGTCGTTGCGCTGTTCCTGCTGGTTCGGGATGCCGAAAGCAGTGAACGGTGCCGGTGCCGGATGGGTGTGCCACATGCCTTCGATGGCAGCCAGCTTCATCTTCTGGTTTTCCGCCGTGGCGTAACCGGATTCATCACCCAGCACGGCGACAGAGATGGAGGCCAGCAGGCCGAACGCCGAAGCCACTGCGAACGAGCGGCGGGCGATGTCACGGTGCTTGCCGCGCAGCATGAAGAAGGCCGAGATCGACATCACGAACATCGCGCCAGCCACATAACCGGCCGAAACGGTGTGCACGAACTTGGCCTGGGCAACCGGGTTCAGCAGCACAGCGGCGAAATCCACCACTTCCATGCGCATCGTTTCCGGGTTAAAGACCGCACCCACCGGGTACTGCATCCAGCCGTTGGCGATCAGGATCCACAGTGCCGACAGATTGGTGCCCAGCGCCATCAGCCAGGTCACGGTCAGATGCTGCACCTTGGACAGGCGGCCCCAGCCGAAGAAGAACAGGCCGATGAAGGTCGCCTCCAGGAAGAACGCCATCAAGCCCTCGATGGCCAGCGGTGCGCCGAAGATGTCACCCACGTAGTGGCTGTAGTAGGACCAGTTCATGCCGAACTGGAACTCCATCACGATGCCGGTACCCACACCCATGGCGAAGTTGATGCCGAACAGCACGCCCCAGAACAGGGTCATCCGGCGCCAGACATCCTTGCCGGTCATCACATAGACACTCTCCATGATCGCGATCATGAAAGAGAGCCCCAGCGTGAGCGGGACGAATATGAAGTGGTACATCGCGGTCAGCGCGAACTGTAGACGTGACAGTTCTACGACTGTTGAGTCGATCATGGCCTGGCTACCTCGTGGGAATTGGGCGTCATGGAGTGGCTGGGAGGGGTTCTATGGCAGCGATACTCCCCGTTCAGGCCTGCCAATGCCTTGATCTGGATCAATGTGGGCTGGCTGTCCAACGCCGATCGTGCAGGGCCGGCAGGCTGGGTACGGCTTGCTTACAATCACCTATGTTCTCCTTCACCTGAGTTGTCAGTCTTGAGCGAAGTTCCACATTCCAACGCGGTGCAACAGCAACGCCGCGTACAGCAGCAGTGGCTGGCGGCTCTGGCGTCCGGTGCCCGGTCGCAGCAGCGTTTGGCGGCCTTGGCCGTCTGTACTTCAGGTGCGCTGCTGATCGTGCAGGCTGGCGCCATTGCCTGGTTGATCCAGAGCATAGTCGTGGAACGGCTGAATTGGGTACAGGTAATTCACGGTTTCTGGGTATTGGCGGCCGTGCTGGTGTTACGCAGCCTGCTGGGCGGGGTCGCGCAGACCGCCGCCGGCAAGGTGGCCGACAGCGCCAAACTGGCGCTGCGCGAGCAGGTTTACCGGCGGTTGATGGCACGCGGACCGTTGTGGCTGCGCCGTCAGCGCACTGGCGAGCTGGGCGAGCTGCTGCTGTCACACGGCGATGCCATCGAGGGCTATTACGCCGGTTTCCAGCCAGTGCGGGTGGAAGTGGTGGTGGTGCCGCTGCTGATTGCTGCAGCCGTGGCCTATGTGGACTGGGTGGTGGCGCTGATCTTCATCTTCACCGCGCCGCTGGTGCCGTTCTTCATGATGCTGGTGGGCTGGGGCGCTGAGGCTGCCGGACGCGCCCAGCTCGGTGAGCTGGCACGCATGAGCGGCCACTTTGCAGACCGCATCAAGGGCTTGGGCCTGTTGCGACTGTACGGGCGCGGCGAGGCCGAGCTGGAGGGCGTTGCCGCCGCCGCCGATGGCGTACGCGAGCGCACCATGAAGGTGCTGCGCATCGCTTTCCTGTCCTCGACGGTGCTGGAATTCTTCGCCTCGGTCAGCGTGGCGATGGTCGCCCTTTACCTGGGCCTTAGCTATCTGGGCCTGATGTCGCTGCATGCGGTGGTGCCAACCCTGGGCACCGGCATGTTCTGCCTGTTGCTGGCGCCGGAGTTCTATGCGCCGCTGCGGCGCCTTGCGGCGCACTACCACGACCGCGCCAACGCCCTGGCGGCAGCGGCCGAGGTCGAGCGCCTGCTGGCTGATGATCACGACACTGCAGCAGCTACTGCTGTTGCGGCGCCTTTGGTGGCCCCGGAGCCGGCACAGCTGCATGCGCCGTTGGTGTCGGTGCGCAATGCCACGCTGCGTCCACAAGGCGCTGCCCATGATGTGTTGCAGGACTTTTCGCTGGAGATCGGTGATGGTCAGCGTCTGGCCCTGATCGGCCCGAGCGGCAGCGGCAAAAGCACCTTGCTGGAGGCACTGGCTGGTTGGTTGCCGCCACGCGACGGACGCATCGTGGTCCGCGACGGTGTGCGCATCGCTTATGCCGGCCAGCGCCCGTATCTGTTCCATGGCTCGATTGCAGACAACCTGCGCATGGCCGATCCCGCAGTGAGTGCTGCGCGGTTGCAGGCGGTGGCTGAAGTCGCACAGGTGATGCGTTTCGCCAAGGATCTGCCGCTGGGCTTGAACACCGTGATCGGCGAGCGAGGATTCGGCCTGTCCGGAGGCGAGGCGCGGCGTATAGGGCTGGCGCGGCTGTTGCTGCTGGAGCCGGATCTGTTCCTGCTGGACGAGCCCACGGCATTTCTCGATCCGCAGACCGAAGCGGATCTATTGCAGGCACTGGCCGCACATACCCGTGGCCGCACCGTGCTGATGGCCACTCACAGCGAGGCGGCGATGCGCTGGGCCGACAAGGTCATCGACCTGCAGGATTGCATGCAGGCAGAAATGCAGGGAGAGCGCGCATGAGCCCGCAGACGATGCGTGATGTATTCAAGCGCCACCGCTGGCGGCTGGCGCTGGCGACCCTGCTGCTGCTCACCACCATGCTGGCCGGGGTTGGCTTGTTGGGTCTGTCTGGCGGCTTCCTCACTGCGGCGGCATTGGCCGGTGCCTTGGGCATGGGCAGTACTTTCAATTTCTTCTCCCCGTCGGCCGGTATCCGCGGCTTGACGATGGCGCGCATCGCGTCGCGCTATTTCGAAAAGCTGGTCGGCCACGACGCCACCTTGCGGATTGCCCGTGACCTGCGCGTATGGTTCTTCCGGCGTGCGCTGCCATTGGCACCGGCGCGGCTGGGCAGCAGCCGTACCGGCGAACTGCTGGCGCGGCTGATCACCGATATCGGCGAAGTTGATGGCTTGATGGTGCGGGCCATCAGCCCGTTGTTGGCATTGGCCGGTATCGCACTGGCAACGGTAGGGGCGGCGGCGTTGATTTATTGGCCGGCAGCGTTGCTGTTGCTGGTGCTTGCCGTGCTGGTAGCCATTGGCGTGCCGATGTTTGCTGTGCGCCGTGGCGATGCGGTCGAGGCCGAACGTGCGCAACAGCGTGCCAGCCTGCGCACCTTGGCATTTGAAGGATTGGAAGGTGCGGCTGATCTCACCGCGCTGGATGCCCGCGATGACTGGGCATTGCGTGTGGATGCAGCGGCGCAGCAGCTGGCGCGCAGCGATCAGCGTCGCCGCGGCCGCCTGATCGGCGGCAACGTGCTGCATTCAGCGCTCGCCGGGCTCGGCTTGTTGGCAATGCTGTGGCTGGCTTTGTTGGCGTTCCAGGCCGGCAAGGTAGAAGCAGCATATGCGGCGACCTTGGTATTTCTGACTGTCGCTTTGCTGGAAGTTGCAGCGGGCAGTGGCATCGCGTGGCAGGCTTTGCAGTCGGCGCGTGTCGCTGGTAAGCGCTTGCGGCAGATTGTCGATCAGGCGCCTTCCGTGCAGGAGCCGGCACAGCACCGCGCCGTGCCCGCAGGCGCGGCGTCGGTGACTTTCGAGCAGGTGGTGTTTGCCTGGCCGGGCGAGACGCGGCGCTTGTTGGATGGTGTGGACCTGCAGCTGGCACCGGGCGAGCGCATCGCCATTCGCGGTGACAGCGGCTGCGGCAAGACCACCTTGTCGGCCTTGCTGCTACGGCTATGGGACCCACAGCAAGGGGCAGTGTGCTTCGCTGGTGTAGATCTGCGTGAGTTTGCCCAGGACGATTGGTATCGACAGATTGCCTGGTTGCCGCAGGGCGCGCCGGTATTTGCCGGCAGCATTGCGGAGAATCTGCGATTGGGTGACCCACAAGCCAGCAATGAAGCGCTGTGGGCGGTGTTGGCGCAGGTACGCCTGAATGATTGGGCGCAGCAACAAGGCGGGCTGGGCGCGTGGGTGGGCGAGAACGGAGCCACCATGTCGGCGGGACAGGCGCGGCGTTTGGCCTTGGCGCGCGCGCTGCTGCGCAACGCACCGATCATGGTGTTGGATGAGCCCACCGAAGGCTTGGATGTGGATACCGCGCATGCCTTGCTGATCGATCTGGCGGCGGCGCTGGGTCAGCGCAGCCTGTTGATGATCACTCACGACCGCTTGCCGGAAGGCGTGGTGCAGCGCGAGTACCGGTTGCAGCACGGGCGGTTGAGCCTGCAGTAGCCAGCGTGGAGCCGGGTTCGACCTGGCTTTGGAGGCCCAAGGGCGGCGATGCACAAGCGTGCGTCGTCAGCTGCCTTTGCTTCTACGCCATCGTTTGAAGCCGTAGGCGACAATGCTGGCTACCGGCACGGTAACCATCGGCCCGAACAGGAAGGCCAGGCCATCCTGCGCATCGCGATGGCCGGTCACATCCCAGACAAAGCGCAAGCCAAGATAGGGCGCAACCAGGCCGCCGAGCAGGGCGGCAAGCAGTACCGCGAGCCAGGTGCGGTGACACATGGCGCCAGTCGCCAAGCCAAAGCCGACGCTGACTGCTATTGCGACTAACCAGAAGGTCATGATGGGTTCCTGCTATGCGGATTGGTCATCATTGCGACTCACAGCATGGGCTGGCGGATGATGGTTTTCCACTTCTCCGGTGCAGCCCTTCTGATGTCGCTCAAGTAGATCTCATGGTGCTTGCCGCGCAACGCGGATCGTTGATCGATGAAGGCATGCACGCGGTCAATAGTCGGGCCTTCGTTGGCGAAGGGGCCGATATACAGGATCTGCGCGCAGCGTCCTTCATGAAAACTCTCGAAACGCAGCTTTGATAGGCCGACGAGCGACTTCTTCTGCAAGTTGGTCATCGCAGACTCCACGTCTGTCTCGCACACTCCCGGCGGCTGCATGATCATCATGGTCCAGTGCCAATGCTGCTTCTCATCGCGTTGGAAGGTCGCCATGTCGTCGGCCCACCACAATCCCTCCAGTGGCATTACGGCGTAGTCCAGTCGTCCGCATTTCTTGAGCGCGAACTTGATGGTGTAAGCAGTAGAGAACAGCGTTTCCACGGCGTTCTTGTAGTCAGGCGAGGTATTTGGATTGCCTGTGCCATCAATCATCAAAAAGTTGAATGCAGGCACATCGACCACGTCGACGACCTTGGCCGAAGGTTGGTAGAGCTGCTTCAACTGGCGCTTGAGATCGATCTTGTCCATGGATACTCCTGGATCGGTTGATGCAAAGCGGTGGCAATGCAGGGCATGGGCGGCGCTTCAGCGAGCGCTGCCATCCACATAGGGCCGCGACTGCAGGATGAATATGTCATCGCCAACGACCGCCCACTCGATGTCCTGATCGACACCGCCCAGCGCCTGCTTGGTACGGCTGCCAACTGCTGCCAGCCTGGCGATCAAGGCATCGGTCAATACCTGACGGGAGCCGGTCAGCGGCACCTCGCGCACGCCGCCGGCGGCGTTGGCCACCAACTGGGTGTCCTCGGCTGAGCGGCTCAGGACCTGCACCGCCTTGGACCAATTTGAGTACATCACTTGTTCGGCTTGCCGCTTGCCTTCCACCACGCGGATGCCGAGGCCGCGTTTTGCCGATATGTAGGTGATATGGCGACGCCCTGCATCGAACGGGTCACGGGTAATCATCACACCGGAGCTGTCCGACGGCGCCGCCAACTGCACCAGTACCGCCATCGCTACCGCATCCTGGTCAAGGCCGGCGGCGCGGCGTGCTTCGTAGGCCTCGAAGTTGTACACCGACGCCCATACTGTCTGCACCGCACGCAGCAGTGCCTCGGCATCGATCACGTTGGGCACGGTCGTATACAGGCCGGCACCGCTGAAATTCGGCAGGTCTTCCGAGTTGGAAGAGCTGCGTACGAACACGCCGCGTCCCTGCAATTGGTTCTGCCACTGCGACTGCAGGCTGCGGACCAAAGCCGGGTCCGGCGTGGCGCTGCTGATCTGAGCGCGCAGCGAGCTGAGTGCGTCACGGCGGGTCTTGGCATCGCTGGCAAAGCCGGGCTGCCGCTGCAACGCGGCCAGCCGCTCGTTGATGCGCAGTTTCTGCATCGCCGATTGGTAGTACGAGAAGGGAACGCAGAATCCATCAGGTACCCGGGCGGATGGCGGCAATACGGATTTCAATGTGCCCAGATTCGCAGCTTTGACGCCGC
This sequence comes from Stenotrophomonas sp. STEN020, assembly GCF_056760195.1. NCBI lineage: Bacteria > Pseudomonadati > Pseudomonadota > Gammaproteobacteria > Lysobacterales > Lysobacteraceae > Stenotrophomonas > Stenotrophomonas sp. STEN020. The sequence continues at coordinate 33,650 of NZ_JBRREI010000011.1, read as the reverse complement.
AGTGACTGCTGTCCCTGGCGCGCAGGGCAGCAAGCGGTTTCAGCGCGGTCACCGATACATCGGGTTGCGGCAGATTACGCACGGTGGCCTGCGCGGTTCTTGAAGGCCTGCTGGCCGGGCGAAGGGCTGGCCGCACCTTGTAATTGTTGTTGGTGACTTCCAGCTCGATCCACTGTCCGTCGTACACGCGCAATGCGGCCTGTGCATCGCGGACATAGACGTTGGGGATACGCCAACCCTTGGCCAGTAGATTCACGTGCGACAGCAGTGTCGACGGACGCTGGGTGACAAGGCCGGCTACCGGTGGCAGCGAGATCGGAGCTTCATCCAGCACTACGATGTCCTGCGGTGATAGATCGCTTGCCTGCTCGACCGAGCGGATGATGCGCAGGCGGCCTTGTGCGGTACCCGTGTTCAACGGCAGGAAAGACTGCTCACGCAGCAACGCTTCCTGGGTAACGAAGGCCAGCCCTGCAGTACGCGCGGTTTGTTCGTGCAGGGTGGAGTTGGTCTTGAAGCGGATTGGCTCGTAGAACGATCCGCGCACCAGCTGTTCGGTCTGTCCGAGCAGCGCCGGTGTCAGCTGGTCGCCTTCCCAGAACTCATAGGTAAAACCGGGAAGATCGCGCTGCCAGCTTATGGTGCCGAACAGGAAGCGCCGTTGCGGGTCTTTGTACTGCGCGTTGAGAGTGGTTTTGTCCAGCTGCGGCAGAAGCCGTTCGCGGCGCACGAAGTGCTCGTGCAGTTCGTAGCGTGGCGTATTGATGTAGTAGATGCGGGCCGGGTCGCGCCGATCGATGGTGAAGATCAGATGCGGCATTTCCAGTGGCGTGCCGGGGTTGTAAACCCGCGCCAGACGCACGAAGTCATCGCGGCTACCAATGCGCGGCAGATGCGCCGGGGTTTGTGCGCTGTCGGTGGCAGCTGCAGTTGTACCTTGTCGGGCCTCGTAAGGCGAAGGCTTGCGCGCGGTTTGCGCCAGCGCGGCAGGAATCGCACTGAGCAGGAACGCGCAGAAGACGAGGCGCTGCAAACAAACGAGGCGCAGTGTGGATTGCGTACGGGCTCGATCCATGATGCCGTGCTGGAGCTGGTGGAGGGCAGATGATAAGCGACCGGCATCTGCTCCGTTGTGTGCCGGGTAGCTGTAACGCTGAAAGCAGCACAATCCCATTGGTGTGGTTTGCAGTGGCGCAGCCCGGTAAGCGTTGCGCCTCCAGGATGTGAGGTCCAGGTGACTTTCCGGTCGCCCGCTAACAAACCCGGGCGCGCTGCGCTTAGCTTGGCTACGTAGATGCCAAGAGGCTCGGTTTACTGAGGAAGGCTCAGTTTTCCGCTGCCAAGAAACCAGATTGCGGCGATATTGAGCACAACCGTCAGCCAGAACACCAGCTGGAAGCTGGACTTGCTGGTTTTGTGCCGGAACAGGCCTTGGCCGATCAGCGCGCCCGGCCAGCCGCCGAGCAGGGAGAGCAGGTGCAAGGTGTTTTCAGGGGTGCGCTGTTCGCCGCGGGCTGCTGCGCCCTTGTCGTAGAGATAGAATCCCAGCGCAACGATGCTCATGCCGCCGATCAAGGGTAAGGTCCAGCCAGGTACAAGCTTGGCAATCCACAATCCAAGCACGCAGAGCAGGGCGCATACGCCCAGCAGGACATGCGGCAGGCGCGCGGTGAACGGGGGGCGCTTTGGTTTGGCCGTGACGGTTTTGGTGGCGCTTGCTGAGCGCACCGCGATGGCGTTGAGGCGGCCGCGGTCGTCCTTGCGTAGCGCATAGTTGATCAACATGCCGTCGGTGGGGCGTTGCGCGCGTTGCTCAAAGGCCTTGATATGGACGAAGGCACGGTCACCGCCACCGTTCGGGATCACGAAGCCGAAACCCTTGTCGTCGTTCCAATCCTGCAGTCGCCCTTGATAGCGCATTGAGCTCGCCCCTGTTTGTTGGCGCTATTGCAGCGCAAACGTGAGGGGCTGTGAAGCCCTGATTTTGTAGGAGGGGCATAAGCCGCGAAGCTGGCATTGCTGAAGGCCTGGGAGCCTGTGCCATCTGATGTTGTATCAGCTTCGCGGCTTACGCCGCTTCTACAAAAGGGGGCTTGCATTGATCAGGGCTCGTCACGAATCCGCAGGAAGCGCGGAAAGCGGGGCAGTCCGTGCACGGTCAGGCCGTTGTAGCGGTAGGTCACTTGACTACCGATTGCGGGCGGATGGGCCCGCTGTGCATCACTCAGACCGCTACCGATGCGGAACTGTGCGCCGCTGTCGCTGCGCATCAACAGCGCGCCAACCATGCCGGTGTATTTCCCCTTGCCGGGGACATAGCCGATCACGCGCGCTTCGGCGTCGTCATGCAGCTTGAGTTTGAACAGGCCGGTGCTGCGGCCATCGCTGTAGCGATTGTCCTGGTGATGCAGCATCAGGCCTTCGCCGCCGGCCTGCACGGTGCTGCGAAGGTGGCGATGCAGGCTTTCTGTATCGGGCAGGCGACGTTGTTCTATGGTGAAGAGATAGGGATTTGGCTGATTGGCGGCTATCCGACTCAGTTGGTCATGGCGCTGGGCGAAGCCGCCTGTTGCATTGGGCAGATCGAAGGCCATGAAGCGCAGCTTACGCCACTGCGCCTCGTCGGCCGGGGTGCTGCGGATCAGCGCACTGGTGGCTTCAAACTGACCGCGTGCCATCCACAATTCGCCGTCGATCAGCTGCTTGGGCCAGCCTTGGGTAAACCATGCGGGTGCCGCGATGCGGTGGCCGGCGCGGGTCCAGAGTGCTTGGCCGTCCCAGCGCGCACGCACGCCATCGAGCTTCTCGCTGACCAGATACAGCGATACATCTGGTCCATCCTGCCAGCTGCTTGCCAACATCAACGGTGGCGCGGCAGCGAGCGCTGCGTTGAGCGCGCTGCACAGGAAGAACAGCATAAGCAGGAGCGGGCGCGACATGGCTGGCCTCCGGTGGTCGGAGGCTTCAGCGTGATGCGTGCGCGGTGCAGGCAGCCATCAGCGGCCACCTGCATTCAAGGTCGGTGCGGTGTTTACGCGGCTGTCGGCAGTGTCTGCAGGAACTGCGCTACGGCGGGACCGAAGCGGTCGTAGTCAACCAGGAACGCATCATGGCCCTGCGGCGAATCCATGCCGATGAACTGGGTGTCGGCGCCGCCTGCTCGCAAACCGTCGGCGATCTGTTGCTGCTGTTCCACCGGGAACAGAATGTCGGTATTGGCGCCGATGGCGAGCGCGCGTTCAACCCGGATCTTCGCCAACCCGGCCAGTACGTCGCCGTCAGCGTATTCGGCAAGGTCGAACCAGTCCATGGACCGACCGAGGTAGAGATAGCAGTTCGGGTCGAAGTGGCGCACGAAGCGGCGAGCGTGGCCTTCCAGATAGCTCTCCACCTGGAATTCGAGGCCGAACGGGTCTTCGTCGGTCTGGTCCGAGTCCAGCCGCACGCGGCCGAAGCGGCCGTCCCATTCCAGCGCCGAGCGATAAGTGATGACGCCGAGCTTGCGCGCCATGCGCATGCCCGATTCCGGGTAGTGCAATTCGTCGTAGTCGCCGTTGTTCCATGCCGGGTCGAGCCGAATGGCTTCGCGCTGCAGCGAGCGGATGGCGATCGAAAACGGCAGGGCGCGGGCACTGCCGGAGATGTTGATATGACTGCGGGCGATGCCTGGGTGCTGCAGCAACACCGCCAGCGCAGTCATGCCGCCCATCGAGTTGCCAATCAGGCAGGCCAGTTGCTTGATGCCGAGTGCGTGCACCACTTCGGCGGCGGCGTTGGCCACGTCTTCAATCGACAACTCGGGGAAGGACAGCCGGTAGGTCTTGCCGGTGGCCGGATCCAGCGAGGCCGGACCGGTAGAACCTTTGCAGCTGCCCAGTGAGTTGACGCAGATGACGAACCAGCGGTCGGTATCAATCGGTTTGCCGGGACCAAGCATCGGCTCCCACCAGCCCGTGGCCGGGTTGTTGGGGTTGCTGGCGGCATGTGCATCCGGCGATAGGCCGGTGACGATCAAGATGGCATTGCTGGCATCGGCGGCAAGGCTGCCCCAGGTTTCGTAGGCGACATGGGCGCCGATCAGGCTGCCACCGCGCTTCATCGGGAACGGCGAGGGCAGCGCGTGGAAACGGCTGCCATCAGGAATGAATTCAGTCATCTGCCAATTTTAACGGGGATGCCGGGCGCATCTTCGCATGGATGATAACCAGTGGTTATTTGGGTATTGCTGGGCGGGCGATGGGTGGGTGGTGGCGCGGGCGCTCGAAGCGTGTCCGCGAAGCAGTGCGGTTGGAATTCCCGCTGTGCGTGAACAGCTACGGGTGGGCCACAGTGACGCCAGAGCTGGCCGGAGTGCGCATTTTTGTAGGAGCGGCGTAAACCGCCAATCCGACGTTGCTGAAGCAAATGTCATATGTGCCGTCCGATGGATGTGGTTGCTTCGCGGCTTACGCCGCTCCTACAAAGTAGCCTGCAGCGGCTTATTGGCCCAGCGTGATGGTCAACGGCCTGTCAGCCGGTAGCTTGACCTTGACCGGTACCGACTCGACGTCACTCTCGCCGCGCATGGCGTTGCCACTGGCGGACAATCTGGCGAAGACTTCCACTTCCTGCAGGTCGGACAGCTTCTGCGTAGGCATTGGGCTGTCGCCATCGTCGAGGGTGATGGTCAATGGCGCTACCTGTGCCGGGTGGCGTTCGACGGCGACAGGCATCGGTGGGCCACCGGGGATGCGGGCGATGACGAACACGGTCTCCTTGCCGGAGGCTGCCCGTGCGGCCAAGGCCGGTGCCAGCGTTACCGTCACGGTGATGCCGGAGCTGCTGGGCGCTGCTGCTGCCGTTGCGGGAGCGCTGCCAGTAGTGGTGCTCGGCGTCTTGCCGCGGGCGATGTCGATCTGTTCCTGCAGCGCAGTTGCGGCTGCGGGCTCCAATCGGGAGAGCAGGCTTTCCCAGGTCTGCGCGGCTTGTTCGTTCTGGCCTTGCTGGCGCTGGACGATACCGGTGAGCCAGATCACCCGCTCGTTGTCCGGCGTAATCTCGCGGGCGCGGACAAGCCACTGTTGCGCGGTGGCGTCGAACAGGAACTTGGGGTCAGCTTGGGCGCGGGTTTGTGCGGCTTCGACCAGCAGGCCCGGCTCGTCCGGTGCCAGTTGTGCGGCACGCTGGTAAGCGGCGGCGGCATCGGCAACCTTGCCGATCTCCAATTGCGAGCGCGCCAGCAGCACCCAGCCGTCAACGCGCTCGGGGTTCTGTTTCAAGGCGTCCTGCAGCTGGGCAATGCCTTCCTCGATGGTCTGCGGTGCTGGGGCGGCTTCAGGCTGCGGCTGCATCGCTGCCGGGGTGCCCAGCAACTGGTACAGGCCCAGCGTAGCGACCAGCGACAGCGCAACCAGGTTGCCCCAGATCCGGCGTTTGCCGGCGCGCCACAACGGCCACAAGGTGATGCCGGTGGCTACTACCGCCAGCACTGCAGCACCTGCCAGAAACCCAGTATTTACCATTCGCGTTCTTCCTGACTGGCATCGTCATTGCTGGCAACGGAAACGGCGCGGCCACGCCGCCGCACGTACACAATCAACAACACGGCGCCGGCCAGCAACAGCAGGCCCGGGCCGAACCAGAGCAGGGCGGTGCCGGCTTCCAGCTGCGGGCGGTACAGCACGAATTCGCCGTAGCGATCGACCAGGAATTGCTTGATCTCGGCGTCGCTGCGGCCTTCGTGCATCAGCTTGAGTACTTCGCGGCGCAGATCATGGGCGATCTGGGCGTCGGAATCGGCAAGCGATTGGTTCTGGCATTGCACGCAGCGCAGTTCGGCGGTCAGTGTGTGGAAGCGCACTTCCTCGGCGCGGTCGCGGTATTGCAGTGGGCTGGGGTCGCCGGCTGGCTGCGCGCTGGCGGCAAACGCCAGGCACAGCCACAGCAGGGCCACAGCCCAGGCTTTCATCGTGCGGCCCCGAGATCCGGCGCACCGTGTTTGCCACCGGCAGCCGCTTCGACTTTCTCCAGTGCCGGGATCAGCTGTTCGTCCATGACCTGCTGGCTGATGGCGCCGCTGTACTTCCAGCGCACGATGCCGCTGCCGTCCACCAGGAAGGTTTCCGGTGCGGCGGCGATGCCCCAGTCCAGCGCGGTGCGGCCTTCCTGATCGGCCAATACCACCATGTAGGGATTACCCAACTGCTCAAGCCAGCGCAGTGCTTCGCTGGGCTCGTCCTTCCAGTTGTAGCCGATAACGCGCACGCGCTTGGTTTCGGCAAAGCGGGTGAGGATGGGGTGTTCATCGCGGCAGGTCGGGCACCAGCTGCCCCAGACGTTGAGTAGATAGGGTGCGCCGCGCAGCTGCTTGTCGGTGACGTGCACGCTTGGATCATGCAATACCGGCAATGAGAAGGCCGGCGCCGGTTTGCCGATCAATGCGGACGGCAGGCTGTCGCGATCGGGTTTGCCGGAGCGGCTGACGCCGTACAGCATCAAACCCATCAGGCCGAGGAAGAACAATGCGCCGAGGACGATGGCGACCGGCGGCAGGCGATGCTTGGTGTTGGATTCGGGCGAGGGATTATTCATTTCGATTTCTCAGGCAGCCGGCGGAAACGGCGGTCGACGGCGGTAATGAAACCGCCCAGCGCCATCAGCGCCGCGCCCAACCAGATCCAGCGGACAAAAGGTTTGATCTGTACGCGTACGGCCCAGGAGCCGTTGCCCAGTGATTCTCCCAGCGCAACGTAGATATCGCCACCCAGGGCGGGGTGGATGCCGGCTTCGGTCATCGCTTGACCGCCGCTGGCGTACATGCGTTTTTCCGGGTGCAGACGGGTAATCAAGGTGTCGCCGCGCAGTACCTGCAGGTGCCCGCGGTCGGAGTGATAGTTGGGGCCGTCGGTAGCATCCACACCTTCGAACAGCAGCGTGTAGCCGCCAGCATCAATGGATTTGCCCGGTGCCAGCGCGACTTCATGCTGTACATGCAGTGCTTCCACCAGCAGGGCGCCGACCAGGAATACGGCGACGCCGAAGTGGGCGATCAGCATGCCCCAGGTTTCGGCATTGAGCCGGCCGCTCTTGCGCAGCCGCGTCCACAGGTAGTAGCCGGTGCCGCCGGCCACCCATGCAGCCCCCGCAATACCGATGCCCGTCTTGAACTTGCCCTGCGGTGCCATCCACCAGCCAATGATGCCCAGCACCACCGCCAAACCAGCCCACGGCGCGAGTAGCGCCAGCGTGCGCAGGCCTTGCTCGCGCTGCCAGCGGCTGAGTGGACCAAATGGCAGCAGCACGATCATCGGTGCCATCAACACCACAAACAGCGTGCCGAAGTAAGGCGGGCCTACCGAGATCTTGCCCAGATCCAGTGCATCGGCCAGCAGCGGATACAGGGTGCCGAGCAGCACCATGGCGCAGGCGCAGCTGAGCAGCAGGTTGTTGGCCAGTAACAGGCCTTCGCGCGAGTTGAGCGTAAAGGCGCGGCGCGGGTCGGCGCTGTTGCCACCGATGCCGGGGGCACGTATCGCATAGAGCAGCAGCGAGCCGCCAACCACGATGCCAAGGAAAATCAGGATGAACAGGCCGCGCGAAGGATCGGCGGCAAATGAATGCACGCTGGTCAGCACGCCCGAGCGGACAAGGAAGGTGCCGAGCAGGGACAGTGCAAAAGCGGCGATTGCCAGCAGCAGGGTCCAGCCGACAAACACGCCGCGCTTTTCGGTGGCCGCTTGTGAGTGCAGCAGGGCAGCGCCGACCAGCCACGGCATGAAGCTGGCATTCTCCACCGGGTCCCAGAACCACCAGCCACCCCAGCCCAGCTCGTAATACGCCCACCAGCTGCCGAGCGCGATGCCGATGGTCAGAAAGCCCCAAGCCGCGTTGGTCCACGGCCGGGTCCAGCGCAGCCAGCGCACGTCGATGCGGCCATCGATCAGTGCAGCAATGGCGAAGGCGAACGGCACCGCGAAACCGACGTAGCCCAGATAGAGCAGGGGCGGGTGGATGATCAGTCCCGGGTCCTGCAGCAGCGGGTTGAGGTCGTGACCCTCGCTCGGCGCTGGCAGCAGGCGCGCAAACGGATTGGAGGTGAACAGCAGGAAGGCGAGGAAGCCCACGCTGATCATGCCCATCACCGCCAGTACGCGCGCCATCACTTCGGGCGGCAGCTGCCGTGAGAACGCGGCAACCGCGGCGGTCCACAGCGCCAGCACCAGCGACCACATCAGCAATGAGCCTTCGTGTGCGCCCCACACCGCCGAATAGCGGTAGATCATCGGCAGCAGCGAGTTGGAGTTGTCGGCGACATAGCGCAGCGAGAAATCCTGGTGCACAAAGGCAATCGTCAACACCACGAAGGCCGCGAGCACCGTAGTCAGTTGCAGCATCGCCGCCGGCCGTGCGATCGCGATGAGTGCCGGGATGCCGCGTTGGGCGCCGACAAGTGGCAGGACGCTTTGCAGCAAGGCCGCCAGCAGGGCGAGGATCAGTAATACCTGTCCGATTTCACCGAGCACTCAGGGCGTTTCCGTAGTTGGGGTAGTGACCGGGACCTGATGCTTGTCGTGCGCCACGCCCATCTTGTCTGCCAGTTCCTTGGGCATATAGGTCTCGTCATGTTTGGCCAGCACGTCTTCGGCGACGAACACGCCGTTGGCCATGCGCCCGGTGGCGACCACCGCCTGACCTTCGCGGAACAGATCGGGCAGGATGCGGTCGTAGGTGACCGGCAGCATGGCGTCGCCGTCAGTGACCTCGAAGCGCGCCAGCAGCGCACCGGGTTCGCGCTTGAACGAGCCCTTGGCCACCATGCCGCCCAGCCGGAAGCGCGCGTCGGGGGCGACCTTGCCAGCTTTGACCTCGGCCGGCGTGTACAGATAGGCGATGTTGCGTTGCAAGGCGGTGCTGACCAGAGCGACGGCAGCGCCTGCTACAAGCAGCGCCAGCAAAACCCACAACAGGCGACGGCGCTGGGTCGGGCTCATCGGCTCAGTTCCTCGTCAACCGCCGCGGCGCTGCTGCGGCTGGCGCGGTTGATGCGTGCACGTGCCTCGCGCAATTGCTGGCGGATCTGCAGGCGCGGCACGATGAAGTCCCAGGCCAGTACAATGAAGAACACGGCATAGGCCAGTGCCACGTATTTGAAATAGGTCATGCCGATTTCTCCAGCCTTTCGCGCAGCCAGGCCTTGCCGACTTCGCGGCGCAGGTTGTCGGCGCGGGCGCGCGACAGCAGTGAACCGACGAACCAGAATTTGGTGGCCAGCACCATGATCCACAGCGGCAGGATCATGCTGCTGTCCATGCTGGAGTCGCCGAACACACGGATGGTCTGGCCCTGGTGCAGCGAGTTCCACCACACTACCGAGTAGCGGATGATCGGCAGCATCACCACGCCGACGATTGCCAGCAGCCCGGCGGCGCGGGCGGCAGCGCGGCGGTCATCGATGGCGCCGTAGAGTCCGATCACGCCCAGGTACATGAACAGCAGAATGAGCTCGGTGGTCAGGCGCGGGTCCCAATCCCACCAGGTGCCCCACATCGGCTTGCCCCAGATGCTTCCGGTGAGCAGGGTGATCAGGGTGAATGCCGCGCCGATGGGCGCGCAGGCCATGGCCAGGATCTCGCAGAGCTTGATCCGCCAGATCAGCGCAATGGCGCTGTAGAAGGCCATCAGCCCGAACACGAACAGGCTCATCCATGCCGATGGCACGTGGATATACAGGATGCGGAAGCTGTCGCCTTGCTGGTAGTCAGCCGGCACCACCGCCAGTGCCTGCCACAGACCGAAGCCGAACAGCGGCAGCGCGGCGACATAACACCAGGTGGACCAACGGGCGGCGAAGGTGTCGAAGTAGGGCGGTGAGCCCAGCTTGTGAAACCAACCAACTAAACCTTTGAACATCCGCTCGCTCGCTGAGGAAGACGATGACCGGGCCGCGATCAGCGGCCCTGCCGGCTGGGCGGTGCGGGTTGCACCACCGTTGCTGTTTTCAGACTAGCGCAAGATACCGCAAATTCAGAAAAGCGGCGGGGAGTAGCAGGGTTGCTTGGTGGCGGCGTCCTTGATCGTCGGAGCAAGGCCCATGAAGCTGCAGAAAACGGCAGCGGTGCAGGCGACGTGTTGCAAGGGCCAGTGGTCGTAGCCGCATTGATTGCGTTGCCAAGGACTGGTCGCAGACATGTCTACAGACAGATGCTGCAGATTGGGGGCGCGCGGCCGATTCGCGGCCAGCTCATCGGCTCAGCTTCGGGGCAGGGCGCCGGCCATGAACAGGCGTACGGCCGCACGTGCCTGCTCCTGCGCGCGGGGCAGGTCACTGGCTACCACGCGGCCATTGACCGAGCGAAGGATCAAGCCGCCGATCACCACCATGTAGAAGAAGTGCGCGGCTTGTTCGGGGTTTTCGATGTACATGCGCCCGGCGGCGGTTTCGCGGGCGAAGTACTGGCTGAGCAGCACTTCCATTGGTGCCACGCCATGGGCATGGAACCAATCGCGCAGCCCGGGTTGGTTCATGCCTTCGGAAATGACCACTCGATGGCAGGCCAGACGCGCGGGCGAGAGGACCTCCTCGGCCATCTGGCTGGCAGCTTCTTCCAAAGCCTCTGTAGGCGGCAGCGGCGACTGCAGCAAGGTGTCCAGGCTGCGGCCGAAATCATTGATGCTCTGCTCCATCAGTGCATGGATCAGGCCTTCCTTGTCGCCAAAGGCGCGGTACAAGGTGGCCATCGAGCCGCCGGCACGTTTGACGATGTCGGCAAGTCGCGCGGCCTGATAACCTTTTTCGTTGAAGACTTCGGTGGCAGCCGCCAGAAACTTCTCTACGCGCAGTTCGCCACGGCGTTGCAGCTCGACCACGGGACGGGGCGGCAAGGTAGGTTTGTCTACGCTCGGAACTTCCGTGTGGGGCCGCTCAGCCATGTGCTTGGTTCAATTTGTGAAGTAAGCGTCAAGAATAGCGCTGTTTTGTGCTCAGGAGTTGGCGATGCGGATTGCTGCGGCCGCAGTCAGCGGGGCGAGCACTGCGCTGACCAGCAGGCCGGCCGCCAGCATCAGCAGCGCACCGCTGGGATCAAGGCCCTGTGCCGCTGCCGCCACCGCGCCGGCGCCGAACACCAGTACCGGCACGTACAGCGGTAGCACCAGCAGCGCCAGCAGGATCCCCGCGCGGCGCATGCCCACGGTCAAGGCCGCGACCACCGCGCCAAGCAGGCTCAACAACGGCGTGCCCAGCGCCAGTGCGGTGATCAGCACCGGCAGCTGCTCGCGCGGCAGGTGCATCAGTTCGGCCAGCAACGGGCTGACCAGCACCAGCGGGAAGGCGGTGGTCAACCAATGCGAGAACACCCGCACAGCGACCAGCCAGGCCAGCGGCACAGGCGACAGCAGCCATTGCTCCAGCGAACCATCCTCGGCATCACTGCGGAACAAGGTGTCCAGCGATAGCAGGCCGGCCAGCAGAATCGACAGCCACAGCACCGCTGAAGCAACGCTCTGCAGCAGCTTGGGTGCGCCGCCCAGGGCCAGCGCGAACAAGGCGACTACCAGCAGTGCGAACAGGATCGGCTGCGCGGCATCGCCGCGGCGACGCCACAACAACTTCAAGTCGCGCGCCAGCAGGGCGCGGGCAGCGGAGAGCAGGGTTGGCTGCGGACCGGGCAGGCTCATGCCGCGTCCTCCTGTGCTGCCTGGCTGGCCAAGGTGATGGTGCGATTGCGTACCGGTGGTGCTGCGTAGGCACCATGGGTGGTAACCAGCGCGCCGCCACCGCCGCGCAGATGCGCGGAAATCATCCGGTTGACCAGATTGATGCCATCCAGATCAAGGTTGGCGTAGGGCTCGTCCAGCAGCCAGATCGGTGCCGGCGACAGCCAGATCCGGGCCAGTGACAGGCGCTTCTTCTGGCCAGCTGACAACTGTCGGACCAAGGTGTCCTCATAGCCGGCCAGGCCGACTATGGCCAAGGCGTTGCCCGGCATTTGCCGCGCGCGGCGGCCCTGCAGCCCACACAGGAAATGCAGGTTTTCCAGACAGCCCAGATCCTGCTTGAGTGCGGTGAGATGGCTCAGGTAGGCGATATAGCGGGATCGGTCGGTACTGTTGGCAGGGCGTCCGTCGATCTCGATCCGGCCTTCGTCCGGGCGCAGCAGTCCGGCCAATACGCGCAACAGAGTGGTCTTGCCTGCGCCATTGCTCCCTTGTACCAACAGCGCTTCGCCTGCATCCACGTGCAGGTCCAGCGGCCCGAAAACCGGATCGTCATTACGGGTGAAACGCAGGCCGCGTGTGTAGAGCAGCGGCGGGATGTTCGCGGTTTCAATCATCGGATCGGGCGCTTCCGTCCTTGGGAGGTGGCGCAGGCTGGGCAGCGCATCGGGGCGCGCAGTATAGCGCTGGGCCGCGGCTGTCCTGCGTCGCACGGGCACGGTTCCGGTGGTTGATCGGGAGGCCGAGACCGCCGGGTTTGCGTACACTCGGGGTTTTCTCCCCCGGCGTGTACGTACCCATGCATCCGCAGACCAAGTTGCCCAAGGTGGGCACCACCATTTTTACCGTGATGTCACAGCTGGCCGCCGAGCACGGCGCGGTCAATCTTGGCCAGGGCTTCCCGGACTTTTCCGCCCCGCAGCGCTTGATCGATGAAACCGCCAAGGCCATGCGCGAGGGCCTGAACCAGTACGCGCCGATGACCGGCGTGGCACCGCTGCGCCAGGCCATCGCGCAGAAGGCACTGGATTGCTATGGCGCGCAGGTCGACCCGGACAGCGAGATCACCGTCACCTCTGGTGGCACCGAGGCGATCTTCAATGCCATCCACGCCGTGGTGCGGGCCGGTGAGGAAGTCATCGTGCTGGACCCGGCCTATGACTGCTATGAGCCGGCGATCGATCTGGCCGGCGCGCGCGCTGTGCATGTGCCGCTGGACCCGCAGACCTTTGCGGTGGATTGGGATCGCGTGCGTGCGGCCATCACCCCGAAGACGCGCATGTTGATGGTCAACACCCCGCACAACCCGTCCGGCGCGATGTTGACTGCCGATGACATGCAGGCGTTGGCTGATGTGTTGCGTGGTACCGACATCTACCTGATCTCCGATGAAGTGTACGAACACATCATCTATGACGGCGCGCGCCACGAGTCGGCATTGCGTTACCCGGAACTGCGCGAACGTGCGTTCGTGATCTCGAGCTTCGGCAAGACCTACCACTGCACCGGCTGGAAGATCGGCTACGCCATCGCACCACCTGCAATGACTGCCGAGTTCCGCAAGGTGCACCAGTACAACACCTTCACCACCTACAGCCCGGCGCAGTATGGTTTTGCCGCGATGATCCGCGATGAGCCCGAGCATCACCTGGAGCTGGGTGCGTTCTACCAGAGCAAGCGCGACCGCTTCCGCGAGCAGCTGCTGGGCACGCGTTTGAAGCCGCTGCCGGTGCCGGGTGGTTATTTCCAGCTGGTCGACTATTCAGCGATCAGCGACCTGCCGGACCATGAGTTCGTGCGCTGGCTGACCATCGAGAAGGGCGTCACTGCGATTCCGTTGTCGCCGTTCTATGAAACCCCGCCGGCTGGGCAACGTCTGGTGCGACTGTGCTTCGCCAAGAACGATGCGACGCTGGATGCGGCTATCGAGCGCCTGCGCGCGCTCTGACACTCATAGCCACGATGGACACTGGTTTGCTCGTTTTCCTCTTGGCGTTCGGTGCGTTCCTGCTTGCGGTTGCAGTGAAAGGCTATCTGTTCCTTGCCGTGGTTCAACCCGGTTTGCACGCGCGTGGAGTGTCGGTGGACGAGGGGCGCCTGGCGTTTCGTGGCAGCTTTGGCCGCTATACCCGTGAGTATCTGGCGCTGCTTGAAGATGTTGAGCGGCGCCAGCCGGTTAATTGCTGGATTGCGCGGCTGCAGTGGTGGGGGCCGGTACTCGGCGCCGCCATGGCGGTCAGCGCTGTTCTATCTTTATGGCTGACAGGACGATGATGACGATGCAGGACCTGCGTATTTCCCTGGTGCAGGGCGACACCCGCTGGCACGACCCGGCGGGTAACCGCGATTACTACGGTGCTCTGCTGGCGCCGCTGGCCGGTAACACCGATCTGGTGATTCTGCCGGAGACCTTTACCAGTGGCTTTTCCAACGACGCGATTGATCAGGCCGAAGGCATGGACGGCCCTACCGTCGCATGGATTGCCGAACAGGCGCGCGCGCTGGGCGCGGTAGTGACCGGCAGCGTGCAGCTGCGGGTTGATGGCAGCGTCTACAACCGTCTGCTGTGGGCGACACCCGAAGGCGAGTTGCACTATTACGACAAGCGCCATCTGTTCCGCTATGGCGGCGAGCACAAGCGCTACGCCGCCGGCAACGAGCGGCTTTGCGTGGAATGGAAGGGTTGGCGGATCAATCCGCAGATCTGCTACGACCTGCGTTTCCCGGTGTTCTGCCGCAATCGCTTCGATGTGGAGCGGGCAGGGCAGATGGATTTCGACCTGCAGATCTTCGTCGCCAACTGGCCGTCGGCGCGTGCCTACGCGTGGCAGACCCTGGCGCGTGCACGGGCGATTGAGAACCTGTGCTACGTGGCCGTAGTGAACCGCATTGGTGTGGATGGCAATGGCCTGCACTACTCAGGCGACAGCGCGGTGATCGACTTCCTCGGTCAGCCGCAGTTGGAGATCCGTGAGCGCGAACAGGTGGTCACCACCACCATCTCGGCACAGGCGCTGGCGGCGCATCGCGAGCGCTTCCCGGCGATGCTGGATGCCGATGCGTTTAGCTTGGGCGGGCCGGTGGTGGCTCGCTGAACGCCGGCCGCGTGCTGTGTCTGTCAGCCCTTTGCAAGCTGCGGGGCGGCTGTCAGGCTCGGTGCCGGCTTCAATCATGCAGAGGGTGCGCGATGAAAAAGATGATGGCGATGGCCGCGGTGCTGGCGTTGGGCATTGCCCCGGCGGCGCAGGCAGCGGGCAATATCGACTGTGAACTGCATTACAACCTCACCGGTTGGTCGATGTTCTACAAGACCTCCAGCGGCACCGGCACGATCACCTGCGACAACGGCGCCAGTATTCCGGTCAAGATCAGCGCCAAGGGCGGTGGTTTGACCGTGGGCCGTACCACCATCACTGATGGTCGGGGCAAGTTCAGTGGCGCTTATTCGCTCAACGACTTGTTGGGAACTTATGCAGCAGTCGAGGCACATGCCAGTGCATCGCGCGCCAATGATGCGCAGGCAATGACCAAGGGTGACATCTCGCTTGCATTGGCTGGTAGCGGGCGTGGTTGGAGCATTGGTGTTGGCTTTGGCAAGTTCGTGATCGAGCGACGCTGATTTTTTACGATGAGGGACAGGTTGCTGTAGAGCAAAAGCCTGCCCTCATCCGCCCCTGCGGGGCACCTTCTCCCGCTAGCGGGAGAAGGGAATGCTTGGAAGCAACGGCCAGAGCCGAAGCAACGGCCAAAGCCGAAGCAACGGCCAAAGCCGAAGCAACGGCCAAAGCCGAAGCAACGGCCAAAGCCGAAGCAACGGCCAGAGCCGAAGCAACGGGCAAGAGCGATGGAAATCGCGGTGGCAACAAGTCAAACAATGTTTGAGGACTACTCCCTTCTCCCGCTTGCGGGAGACGGTGCCCGAAGAGCCTGCCCCCGCGAAGGCGGGGGGCGGATGAGGGGCTTTTGGCTCAGCTGCAGATGTGCGAATGGCAAGCAGTCCGCCTGCCTGTTTTGTTATCGCTGAGCCTTCAAACGGGCCTGGGCGCTCAAATCGAATGCCGCGCACGGTGGTGCGGGGCAGCTGTTGGCGGACGCAAATCCCTGGCTCTGCGACTCACTTTCCACTTGCGGCCGGAAAGGCCTTGAGCGCCGCCCACACCACTGGCTTGGCCCACTCCGGTACCTGTGCAAACTCGTCCTGGCTGATCGGGCAGAGAATTCGCCCCTTATCCATTTCCAGCACCAGCAACGGCTCGACCAGGCCGTCGTGATCCGGGGGGCGGCTGTTGTCATAGACGTGCAGCGTGGTCAGGTGCGGTAATAGTTCGATCAGGTTGAGGCGCGAGCTGTCATAGCGCTGGCGGATCTTGTCTTCGGGAATATCGTGGCCGCCAGCTGCAACCCGTTCGGCCACGCGTTGCAGATGCAGCTCGATGCTCTCCAGGCCGCAGAACCACACCGTTACTTCATGTTGCTCGCAGGCCTCGCGCAACAGCTTGGGAATGGTGTTGGCGCCAAGTGTTGTTTCGAAAGCGTAATCGCGATTGAAAAGCATCGCTTCGCGCAGGCGGCGAGTACCTTCATGCCATGCGGTTGCATTGGCTTCCGCCAGTGGCCAGTCATGCTCGACCAGTTGCCGGGTGAAGGCATCGGGGTTGAACCAGGTGGCGCCATCGTGCGCCAGCATCATGCCCAGCAAGGAGCTCTTGCCTGCGCCATTGACGCCGGCCAATACCAGAATGCGCGCCATCGGTCAGCGCGACTTGCCCGGGGCGATCTTCAGGCCACGGCGGGCAGGGCGCCCCAAGGCCTTGCTCAAGGCGGTACCGTCATCAAGCACAGCAAGGTGTGCATCGAACTCATCCTGCAGCTGCTTGAGCGACTGTGCGCGCTGCGCTGCGACCGAGGCGCCCGAAGCCTGCGCTACCAGACGCTGATACTCCTCGGCAGAGACCACCACTGCCTGCGGATGGTTGTGGTTGGTCACCACCACAGCGCCAAGCTTGGCGACTTTGCGCATCAGATCTGGCCAGCCTTTGGCCTTGACGTCACTGGCAGGCATCTTTTCGAGATCCAGCAGGTTCAGGGACAGATCCATGGCGGTATCCGGGTTGCGTAGGTGCAAAATATACCAAATTGTCTATTTTGGGTATTTTTACCTTTATTGGTTCATCTATCGTTTGTAGGCGGGGCCCAAAAACGCAAACGCCCGGTGCAAGGTGCACCGGGCGTTTGCTTGCAGTGTTGCGCGGTGAGGCGCGTCAGCTGCGTCGCGGATCAGGCACCGCGCGGGCCGCGGTTGCCGCCGCCACCTGGACGACCGCCGCCACCCGGGCGGCCTGCGCCGCCTGGACGGTTGCCGCCCGGACGCGGGCCGCCTGACGGACGACCACCCGGGCCGCCTGGGCCGCGGTTGCCGCCACTCGGGCGGCCGCCAGCCGGGCGTGCGCCGTACGGGCTATAGCTCGGGGTGGCGTGATCGGAGGGGAAGCTCGGGGCATTGCCCGGGTGGCCGTAAGGGTGCTTGCTGCGCTGACCCTGGCTCGCGCCTTGGCCGCCTGCACCCTGCGGACGACCCTGGCCGGGGCCGCCACGGCTTGCGCCTGGGGCGCCGCCCGGACGCGGCTTGCCGTAGGGGCGTGCCTGGCCATCAGCGGCCGGGCCACGGCCAGGACCACGATTGCCGCCCGGGCCGCGTGCTGCGCCCGGACCTGCATTGCGGTGGCCGCTCGGGCCGGTGCTGACACCGTCCGGCACATACCAGGTGCGGAACGCGGCCGGGTTGCCGTCCGGCAGGCTACGGTCGCCGGCGGGCTTGCGCTGCTTGAATGGCTTCTGCGATTGCTTGGCTGCGGCTTCGCCGCTGACCGTCAGGCCGCCCTTGTAGCCGCCGCTGTTGCCACGGCCACGGCCGCCGCGGTCTTCGCGCACGTTGTCGAAGCGACGCAGTTCGCGGCCTTCGTCGGCAGTGTTGTGGCCATTGACGTAGGCATTGCCGCGGCCGCCATCGCGCGACACGCGCAGCGTGGTCTTGACCGCCTTGCGCTGGCCGATCACCGGCTGCAGGGTCAGTGCCGACGGGGTGCCTTCTTCCAGCTTCAGCTGGGCGCGCAGAGCGTCGACCTGCTGGGTGGTCAGTTCCACCGACTTGCCGCGCATCAGGTCGCGCGGCAGTTCGATCTTGCCGTAGCGGGTGCGCTTCAGGCGGCTGACCTGGCAGCCCTGCGATTCCCACAGGCGGCGCACTTCGCGATTGCGGCCTTCCTTGACGACCACGCGGAACCAGTCGTGCGAATCGGTGCCGCCAATGCGCTCGACTTCGTCGAACTTGGCGCCGCCGTCTTCCAGCAACACGCCACGGCCAAGGCGCTCGACGATTTCGTCGGAGACCTTCTCTTCGCCTTCCGGCGCGCGCACGCGCACCACGTACTCGCGCTCGACTTCGAACGACGGGTGCATCATCGCGTTGGCGAGTTCACCGTCGGTGGTAGCCAGCAGCAAGCCGGTGGTGTTGATGTCGAGGCGACCGATGGCGATCCAGCGTGCGCCCTTCAACGGCGGCAGCGCTTCGAATACGGTCGGGCGGCCTTCGGGATCGTCACGCGTGGTGACTTCGCCTTCGGGCTTGTTGTAGATCAGTACGCGCGACGGGTCGGTCAGCGCGCTGGCCACAAAGCTGCGACCGTCGAGGTCGATCTTGTCGCCGCTCTTGATCGACATGCCGGTCTTGGCAACTTCGCCGTTGACCTTGACCAGGCCGTCGGCGATGCGCTGCTCCAGCGCACGGCGCGAGCCCAGGCCGGCCTGCGCCAGCACCTTGTGCAGGCGCTCTTCGAGCTTGGGCTGCTGTTCGGTGTCGACTTCGCGCTTGAGCGAGAGCTTGTTCAACGAAGGTTTACGCGGGGTGTCACTCATCTGTTTGGCTCCGGCCGGCGTTTTCCGCGTCGGCCTGTGGTTCGGAATCGGCTACATCAACAGCCACGGTCGTCGTCGCGACGGCGTTGTTTTCAGTTTGTTCCACTTCCGCCGCGCGCTCTCCCGGCGCGGCGTCGGGTTCGCCGGTGAAGGCGGTGTTGGATGCGGCTGCGTTCGAATCCGGGGATTCTGGCGTAGCTGCGGGCGTTGAGTCGCTGTCGTTGGCAGCATCCAGGCCTTGCGGCGAGGCGGCACCAGCGGCAAGCGGGGCAGCTGGTTGGCCGTCGCCATCCAGCGGTAATTGCGGTTCCAGCTCGCCGATGTCACGCAGTTCGGACAGCGGCGGTAGTTCGTCCAGGCGCTTGAGCCCGAAGTAATCCAGAAAGCCCTTGGTGGTGCCGAACAAAGCCGGCTTGCCGGGCACGTCGCGGTGGCCGATGACCCGGATCCACTCGCGCTCTTCCAGAGCTTGAATGATGTTGCTGCTTACTGCCACGCCGCGCACCTGTTCAATCTCGCCGCGGGTGATCGGCTGCCGGTAGGCGATCAGGGCCAGGGTTTCCAGGGTGGCACGGGTGTAGCGTGTCTTGCGCTCGGTCCATAGCCGCGACACCCAGCCGTGCACTTCGCTGGTGATCTGGTAGCGGTAGCCGGAGGCCACCTC
The DNA here is from genome assembly GCF_056760195.1 of Stenotrophomonas sp. STEN020. Classification (NCBI taxonomy): domain Bacteria; kingdom Pseudomonadati; phylum Pseudomonadota; class Gammaproteobacteria; order Lysobacterales; family Lysobacteraceae; genus Stenotrophomonas; species Stenotrophomonas sp. STEN020. The sequence goes on along the minus strand of NZ_JBRREI010000011.1, from coordinate 14,377 downwards.
CGTCAGTTCCACGCCGCGCCCTGCACAGCCGTCGCGCAGCAGTTCCAGCGCTCGCTCGATGCTGCCTGGCGGTGCCGGCGCATCCTCGGGGAACAGGCCCTGCAGCTGCGCCAAGGTGACCGGCTGGCTGGAAGCAAGCAGGGCACCTTCGACAATACGGTTGATCAGCGGTTGATCCATGCGTTGGGTCGGTTGCTCAGGCGGTGGTGTCAGCGTCATCGAACTCGCTGGAAAACTGCAGCGGTGCGTTGGTATTGCCGGTGGCCAGGGACTTCACGTAAATCGGGGCGAGCGGGGCTTCCTGCACAAGATCCAGCAGTTGCTCCTTGGCCAGCTCCAGTACCGCGAGGAAGGTGACCAGAACGCCGAGCTTGCCTTCTTCGGCGGTGAACAGACTTTCAAAACGGTAGAACTTGTCGCCTTCCAGCAGGCTCAGTACATCGCCCATCCGTTGTCGCACACTCAGCGCTTCGCGTTTGATCGCGTGGCCGCTGAACAGCTCGGCGCGCTTGAGTACATCGTGCAGCGCCAGCAGCATTTCCTTCAGTTCCACCGGCGGTGGTGCCTTGACCAGTACCCGCTCCGGCACGAAGGCGTGCGCCAGGCTGGTGTCGCGGTCCTGCCGGGGCAGGTCGTCGATATCTTCGGCGGCCTGCTTGAAGCGTTCGTATTCCTGCAGGCGACGTACCAGTTCGGCACGCGGATCTGCTTCTTCACCTTCAATGCTGGGTGGGCGCGGCAACAACATGCGCGACTTCACTTCAGCAAGAATCGCCGCCATCACCAGGTATTCGGCCGCCAGTTCGAAGCGCAGCTCCTGCATGACGTTGATGTATTCCACGTACTGCTTGGTGATCTCGGCGACCGGGATATCCAGGATGTCCAGGTTCTGGCGGCGAATCAGGTAAAGCAGTAGATCCAGCGGGCCCTCGAAGGCGTCAAGAATGACTTCCAGAGCATCCGGTGGAATGTACAGATCCTGCGGGATCTGCAGTACCGGCTGGCCATGCACCATCGCCAGCGGCATTTCCTGCTGCTGAGGTAAGGGATGCTGCGCTGGCGGGTTCGCGTCGTGCGCGAGTTCGGAAGTCATCAGGTCGACATTCGGGGTATTGCGAGCTGTGCACGCCCCGGGTTCCCGCCCGGGAGGATTCCAACCCTGTATTACGAGCTACTCGCGCTTGTTCTGCGCGCTTCCACATATGAACAACAAGACGCGCCGCAGGATCAGCGGGAACGTCATTACGAGGAGGTCGTCTACGCGGTCCGGGAAGTGATGTGCTGCGGTGGTTGGGTGGAAGGTCTGTGCCTGCCACCGCACCGAGCGGCTACTGGCCGACTGCGTGCAATGGACTTAAGAGTAATCGCCCGGGCAGGGCGCTGTCCAGCCTTGTGACGCTAGACTTGGCATCCTTCCATTCAGCAGACAAGCGGAGAAAGGCCAGTGTGGTACGTAATTGAAGGCTATGACGGAGCGGATGTACTGGCGGCGCGGCTGCAGGCGCGGGCAGCGCACCTGGCGCGCTTGCAGACATTGCTTGACCAGGGGCGATTGCTTTTGGCTGGTCCCTGTCCTGCGATTGACGCGGAAGACCCCGGCCCGGCCGGTTTCAGTGGCAGCGTGGTGATCGCCAGCTTTGAGGACCTGGCCGCCGCCAGGGCTTGGGCCGATGCTGATCCGTATGTGGCTGCAGGCGTCTATATACGCGTGGAAGTGCGCCCGTTCCGCAAGGTGCTGCCATGAGCCGGGTCGAACGGATCCAGTCCGCCCTGCAGGCCGCTTTTGCGCCCCTGCAGTTGGAAGTGAAGGATGACAGTCACCGTCACGCTGGCCATGCCGGTGCCAGCGATGGGCGCGGCCATTTCAAGGTCATGGTGGTCAGCGAGGCTTTCGCCGGCAAGGCACCGCTTGCCCGCCATCGTGCGGTGTATGCCGCGCTCGGCGAGATGATGGAGACGGACATCCATGCGCTGTCGATCAAGGCGCTGACGCCGCAGGAACTGGGCGGGGCTGGCTGAACAGGGTGGGGCACAGCAAGGTTCCTGTGGGAGCTGCCGGGACAGGCGTTGTCCAGGCGGGTCAGATCGAACTAACGAACTGTTTACAAATGCGATTGAAAACGTTTACAGTCCGCCCGACCCTGTACTGCGGTGGGTAGGCCAGTGGCGAAGTCGGCAATAACGATCAAGGATGTTGCCCGCGAGGCGAATGTCTCCGTGGCAACCGTGTCGCGCGCCCTCAACGGCCATGACAACGTCGCCGCGCCGGTCCGCAAGCTGGTGTTGGAAGTAGCCAGCCGGCTGCGTTACACACCGCATGCGGCCGCCCGCAGCCTGAGCAGCCGCAGTACCCAGACAGTCGGTGTGGTGCTTCCCGACCTGTACGGCGAGTTCTTTTCTGAGTTGATGCGGGGCATTGACGGCGTGGCCAGCGCTCATCGCCGGCATCTGTTGGTGTCCAGTTATCACGGCGACCAGCAACAACAAGGTTCGGTGTTGCAGGCGATGCGCGGACGTGTTGATGGTCTGTTGGTGCTGTCGCCTTATGCAGGCGATTCCGACTTCCTGGTCGACAATCTGCCGCCTGCGTTGCCTACGGTGTTGATCAACACGCCGTTGACCGAGGCGCGCTATCCGGTTTTCAGCATCGATGACCATGCCGGTGCTCTGAGCATGACCCGGCACCTGCTTGAAGGTGGGCATCGCCGTATCGCTTTCATCGGCGGACCGGAACACAACCACGATGCGCAGCAGCGCCTGCTCGGTTTCCGTGAGGCGATGGCGACATTCGACGGCAAGGTCGAAGCCATCGAACTGCCGGGCAATTTTGATGAAGCCTCCGGTCATCAGGCTGGATTGGCGTTGTTGGCTGGTTCCGGGCTGCCCGATGCGGTGTTCGCCGCCAACGACATGATGGCCTTGGGCTGCCTGTATGCGTTCTCGCAGGCAGAGGTGAAAGTGCCCGCGCAAGTGGCACTGGCCGGCTTTGACGACATTCCTTTGGCGCGCTTTGTTCACCCCGCTTTGACGACGATGCAGGTGAGCATCGCCGAGTTGGGCGAGCGGGCGATGCTGCAATTGGTGCAGATGATCGATAGCGGTGAGGCGCAGGCAACGCCTGCTGTAACCCTGGTTCCGACCTTGGTGGTACGTGACTCAACCACCGCCTGCGACTTCCTTTGACCCGGCGTAAGACCGGGACGCTTACTCACACACATGTTCTTTGCGGCCAGGTGCCGCCGCCTTGGGAGAGGACGAAAATGAACAAGAATGCCCGGAGATTCACGCCAACCCGCAAGCTGCTCAGTAGCGCGCTTGTAGGTTGCCTGCTGTTGGGTGCTGCACCCGCGTTCGCGCAAAGCACCAGTGCAACCATTCGTGGTCAGGTGATGGCTGATTCGAGCCCTGCCGCGCAGGCGCAGGTGACTGCTACCAACATCGCCACTGGCCTGAGCCGCAGCGTGCAAAGCAATGGCAATGGCGGCTACTCACTGGCTGGCCTGCCGCCAGGCACCTATAAAGTGGACGTCACTGCTGGCGGCAAGACCAGTACCCAGAACATCACCGTGCAGGTTGGACAGACGGCCACGGTCAACCTGGGGGTTGGCGGCGTGGCGGAAACGGCCAGCGGCCCGGCCACCACCCTGGATGCGGTGCAGGTAACTGCGCAATCGGCGGTGGAGACGCGTACATCGGAGATCGCGACCTATATCAGCAGCAAGCAGATCGAAGCCTTGCCACAGGGGACGCGTAACTTCCTGGCCTTTGCTGACACGGTTCCCGGCATGCAGTTCACCCAGGACAACAGTGGTTTTACCAGTCTGCGTGGTGGTGCCCAGAGCGCCAACAACATCAATGTTTTCATTGATGGTGTTGGTCAGAAAAACTATGTCCTGCAAGGTGGCGTAAGCGGTCAGGACACGTCGTCCGGTAACCCGTTCCCGCAGCTGGCGATCGGCGAATACAAGGTGATCACCTCGAACTACAAGGCTGAGTACGATCAGATCAGCAGTGCAGCGGTCGTGGCGGTGACCAAAAGCGGCACCAACGAATTCAAGGGGAGTTTTTTCTGGGATCGTTTCACCAATAACTGGCGCAGCAAGACGCTGGCAGAGCGCGCTGGTGGCCCGGAGACTGATTTCTCCGAAGAACACTATGGCGCTGCCTGGGGCGGCCCGATCGTGAAGGACAGGCTGCACTTCTTCGTTACCTATGAATCGAAGGAGCAGATGCGTCCGTATACAATGACGCCTGGTCGTGGATACACCGCCGCAACCCTTCCTGCACAATTCCAGGATCTGTTGCTGCCAGGCAGCCAGCAGTTCAAGGAAGATCTGTATTTCGGCAAGTTGAGCTGGCAGCCGGGAGACAACCATCTGGTCGAGCTGACCGCCAAGCGCCGCGACGAAGTGGCTGAGATCGCCGCTGGCGGCAGCAATTCCTTCGAACATGGCACGGATCGGGAAAATACCGATGATCGGCTCGACCTGCGCTACCAGCTTACCTTCGGCGACTGGTTGAACGACGCCCATATCACCTATGAAGACACCTCCTGGGGGCCGCGTCCGCGCAGCATTGGGCCGGGCTACATTCTGGTGGATGGTTCCAACTGGCGTGATGTAGTGCTGCAGGCCGGCTCTGGCGGTGACTTCCAGGACAAGGGGCAGAAAGGCCTGGCCCTGCAGAATGATTTGACCTTCAGCGGTTGGGAAGATCACACCGTAAAAATGGGCTTCAAGTACAAGGACGTGGACCTGAGTGTTACCGAGCGCAGCTTCTACAACCCGCAGTTTCACTATGACGTCAGGGCGGGAGAGCTCAACATCCCGTATCACGTGACATTTGGCGGTGCATTTGCAGGGATTGGCGACGGCACCCTGAAGACCAATGCAAAACAGTTCGGTATCTACCTGCAGGATGATTGGCAGGTGACGGATCGATTGCTGCTCAACCTTGGCCTGCGCTGGGATTACGAGCGCAATCCTGCCTACACCGATTACCAGACACCGGCAGCGACGCTGGCAGCGTTGAACGCGGTCGACCCGCGTGGCAATGGCGTGCAGACCTATGCGCAGACGCTGGCGCTGGGTGGTATCAATCTGGGCGATTACATTGCCACGGGCTCCAATCGAAGTGACTTCAAGAGGGCCTGGCAGCCAAGAGTCGGATTCTCCTACGATTTGACTGGTGACCAGCGCCATGTGGTGTTCGGCGGTGCCGGCCGTTCCTATGATCGGAACCTGTTTGACTGGCTGTCGCTGGAGCGCAACAAGCAGTCCTTCCCGGAGAACGAACTGAACTTCAATACGGCAGCGCATCCGTGTACGGTTGGTGTCGGCAACTGTCTGGCTTGGGATCCTGCCTACCTCCAGCCCGGCGCGCTTGCGGCCTTGGCCAGCGCAACGCCCGGTCGCGAAATCACGATGCTGCGTAATGACCTGAAGTCGCCGTACTCGGATCAGTTCAGCATCGGTATCAGGGACATTTTCGAGCTGTGGGGCCAGGAATGGAATTCGTCGGTTGCCATTTCCAGGGTGGTGAGCAAGGACGGTTTCGTCTACATGCTTGGCAACCGCAATCCTGATGGCAGCTTCCACAACCCCGGGACCTTGAGCATTCCGTGGGGTGCCGGTGTGCCGGGCAACAACAGCTTGATCCTTGGCATGAACGGGCTGGAGACTCGCGCCAACTCGCTGTTGGTCAGCTTGGAGAAACCGTATACCAACGCCTCGCGATGGGGGGCGACGTTGGCTTACACGTATACCGATGCCGAGGAGAACCGGGAGTCGGGCGAGCACTATGCGTTGCACTACCCGAGCTTGGCCGGTTACGGCTGGAGCCGCGCGGGCGGTGTTCCCAAGCATCGCCTGGTGTTGACCGGCGTAGGTGACGTCGGCTTTGGCATCACCGCTTCCGGCAAGCTCACTCTGGCCACTCCGACGCCTTGGTATGGCACCAATTGTTCGTCTGGTTGGGACGTGTGCGACGAACAGGACCAGGTAGTGCCCAAGAACACGCTGGGCTACAAATCCTTGGACGTGGCCCTGCAGAAGCGCTGGGACACCGGCACGGATCTGGGCTTGAAGGTGCGACTTGATGTGTTGAACCTGTTCGATAGTTTTGTCAAACAGAATTTTCAAGCGGCCTGATCGCCGGAAAGCCAGTCCCCATGCGGGTTTAGCGCCCGTGCCACGCTGCCCAAGATGCCCTGCCTGTCCGGTCTAGGAGCCGGATAAGAGCCAAGGGAAAGAACGCCACCGGACAAGCATGGCGTGTTCCAGCGCAGCAGTTTCCCCAAGTCCCCTTTTCCTTTGATGCCCATGTTGGGCGTCCCGGCGTGCCGCCGTCGGGTGTGCGGGCTGCGCCCCGCGCTTCGTGCCGAATCGCGGCCATCCGGCTTTTCCCCCTGACGCCTTCGGCCCTCGGCCGCCGCTATGGAAATTTCCCCGACAGTGTCTGGGAAATCTTCCCCGACGCTTTTGCTCCACGGGCCTGCGCGCTCCGCTTGCCCCAAAAGCCGACTTTGTGCAGTGGGCGGAGTGTAGGCGGTCTTGCTGTCTCCTTCACCGTATCACGTCGTTCTCGCTGTCAAAGGCGGCGCGCGCCATGCGCGCTTGCGTCCTGGCGGCCGTCTTTGACCTTCTGACAGCTTGCGCTGCGCCGTGCTGACCACGGTTCCGGGCAATTCCGCCCGAGCAACCGGAGCACGATCATGTCGCAACTGTCCTTTTCCTCGTTCGATGATGCTTTGCTGGTGCGTGACTCTCACGGGCGCTATGCCCTGGCGTCTGCGGATCAGATTCTGGAAGCCGCGCGCCTGGTCATTGACCAGAAGATGCAGCGTGGTACTTCGTTCACTTCACCGGCGGCCGTCAAGGAGTACCTGTTTGCCAAGCTGTCCGGCTTCGAGCATGAGGTGTTCGCGGTGCTGTTCATGGACACGCAGCATCGGCTGATCGAATACAGGGAGATGTTCCACGGCACGATCGACTCGGCCGAAGTGCATCCGCGTGAAGTGGTCAAGGAGGCGCTTCGGCTCAACGCGGCGGCGCTGGTCATCAGCCACAACCACCCGAGCGGAAATCCCGAGCCAAGCGCAGCCGACAGGGTGCTGACGAAGCGGCTTCGGGAGGCGTTGTCGATGGTGGATGTGCGCGTACTGGATCACATCATCGTCGGCGGCACGAAAACGACATCATTTGCCGAACGTGGCCTGATCTGATCCAGGGGGCTTCGGCCCCCTTTTTTGCTGCGACCGCTACCTGCTATGCCATCGCCCGCAGCCAGTCCAGCAAATCGGCCTGCGGGCCGTCGGGCTGCAAGGGCTGCGGCGACAGCAGGCAGTAGCGCGAACCGTCCTCGACAAAGCCCAGCGGCGCAGTCAGCACACCGCTGTCAAGGTCGTCGCGCACCAGATGCCACGGGCCGATTGCCACGCCCAGGCCGGCCACGGCCGCCTGCAAGCTGAAATAGAAGTGCTCGAAGGTTTGTCCCGCCGCATCCTGTACGGGCTGGCCTGCGGCTACCGCCCATTCCGACCATGCGCCCGGCCGCGTGCGCGAATGCAAGCGCGGCGCGCCGGTCTTGAGCGCGGCGCTGGCCTTTTTCGTGGAGAACCAGGTCGCCACCTTGTCCGGTCGGCAGACCGGGCCGACCTTTTCCGCGAACAGAGATTCGGCGTGGTAGCCCTCGGGCCAGGGGAAGTCGTCGCGGCGGATGGCCAGGTCGATGCCGCTGGCGAAGGAGAACGGCCCGCCGCCGGCGACCAGATGCACGTCGATCCCTGGATGCCGGGCCTGGAAGGCTGGCCAGCGCGGGATCAGCCAGCGCATCAGCAGCGTTGGCTCGCACGACAGCACCCAGCGCTGCCCCTGGCGGGCGCTGGCGCGCAGCTCGCCGACGGCCTGGCGCATCAGATCCAGCCCGTTGCCCACGGCCCGCGCCAGGGTGCGGCCGGCATCGGTCAGGAACACGCGCCGGCTGCGCCGCTCGAACAGGGCCACGCCCAGCTCGTCTTCGAGCAGGCGCACGGCGCGGCTGACCGCGCCGTGGGTCAGGTGCAGTTCGTTGGCCGCGTGGCTGAAGTTCTCCAGCCGGGCCGCCGCCTCGAAGCAGCGCAGCGCGAGCAGCGAAGGCAGGCGCGCATCGTTCGATGGTGAATCAGGCTCACCATTAATGTCAGAAATCATCGTTATTCACTGGGCCTTATTGTCGATAGCATCGCCTTAATACGTTGCTTTTCGACAGGATACGCCATGACCGAACTGATAGCTGTCATCACAATCACCTTGCTGGCCGTCATCAGCCCTGGGCCGGACTTTGCGATGGTCACGCGCAACAGCCTGATGCTGTCGCGCCGCGCCGGTGTGCTGACGGCCCTGGGCATCGGCCTGGGCGTGCTCGTCCACGTCACCTATACGCTGGTCGGCGTGGGCCTGCTGATCCAGCAGTCGTTGTGGCTGTTCAACGCCATCAAGCTGGTCGGTGCCGTCTATCTGATCTATCTCGGCGTGAAGATGCTGCGGGCCAAGCCTGCCGGCCCGCTGGCTGACAGCACCGTGGCGTCGCTGTCGGATGCGGCGGCGCTGCGCACCGGCTTCCTGACCAATGCGCTGAATCCGAAGACCACGGTGTTCATCGTTAGCCTGTTCATGCAGGTGGTACGGCCGGACACGCCGCTGGCGGTGCAGATCGGCTACGGCGCGTTCATCTCGGTGGCGCACATGGCCTGGTTCAGCCTGGTGGCCTTGTGCTTCTCCGCCGGCGCCGTGCGCGATCGGCTGCTGGCCGTGCGCCACTGGATCGACCGCGCCTTCGGTGGGCTGCTGGTCGGTTTCGGTGTCCTGTTGGCGGTAGCGCGCGGATCGCGCTGATCGTCTGGGATTTCCGAGACAGTGTTTCGGAAATTCAGCATGCCAAGGTTTGTGCATGACGTGGGGCGGTCTTGCTGTCCCCTTCACCGTATCACGTCGTTCTCGCCGTCAAGGGCTGCGCGTGCGAGCACGCTTGCGGCCCGTGGCCGTCCTTGACCCCTGACGGCTGCGCTGCGTCGTGCTGGCGACGGTTCCGGGCAATTCCGCCCGTGCAACCGGAGACCGTCATGAACGACAAATCGCACGTTTTCCTCGAACAACACGTTTGCCTGGTCTGCGGCGCTCGCTTCGACACCGGCGCCATCCTGCTGGACAAGCGCCTGCGCGCGAGCATGGAGCGCCACACGGCGACAGGCTGGGGCTTGTGCCCTGAACATCAGAAGCTGTCCGACGATGGCTTTGTCGCGCTGGTCGAATGCGATCCGCAGCGCAGCCGCGCTGCGGCGGGCGCCGCTCGCATGAAGCCCGATCAGGCGCATCGGACTGGTCGCCTGGCGCACCTGAAACGCGAGGTGTTCGCCGATGTGTTCAATGTGCCGATCGAGGACAAGCAGCCATGCGTGTTCGTTGAACCCGGCGTGATCGAGCAGTTGCAGGCGATGACCGCGCACTGATCGCGCGGCATTGATCCGGCGCGTTGTCCTTCGGGATGACGCGCTATTTTTTTGCTGCGTCCGCGTCCTTTGCACCTTCATGCAACGCTGCCTCGAAAAAGCCAGATGGTGTCTGGCGAATCTGCCATGCCGATGTGCATGGACGGAGAGGCGGTCTTGCTGTTCCCTTCATCGTGCCACAGCGTTCGCGCCGTCAAGGGCTGCGCGCCGATGGCGCTTGCGTCCTGGCGGCCGTCTGCGCCCCCTGACTGCTTGCGCTGCGCCGTGCCCCGGAAGGGTCGGGCAATTCCGCCCGGTAATCTTTCAGGAGTTCATGCCATGAGCAGCCATCACGATTGGGTCATCGAAGTCTCGGCGCAGCACGACGCGCGCAAGCCGTTCGCGCCGGAGAACGGTCAACCGCTGCGCTTCAAGGTCGGCGATGCGGTGATCTACACCAATGACTTCGGCGTGCAGTTCCATCGCCGCGTCACCGGGTTCTATCGGCCTGCCGGGCCTTGCGGGCTGTACGCGCTCGGCCGGCGCTACTTCATCAATTCGACCTCGCCCTGGATGCCGGTCGCGGAATCCAGCCTGCGCCCTGACGACGCGGGTTGATGCCTTCGCGCCCCTGCCGGGGCGCTGCGCGCTTCGCTTGCACTCCAGGGGAAGGCCATGCGGCCATCCCCGCCGCGCTGCGCTTGGCGCCCCTCAATGCAGCCGAACCGGCTCGCGCCGGATCGGCACTGTACGGCGTCAGTCGTACATCCTGTCCGGGCGCTCTCGCCGTACTCCGCGTTCGTTGGCTTCCAGCCAGTCGAATAGCGCGTCAATGTCGTGATCCAACTGGAACAGCGATGCCTCGGCCATCATGTGCCAGGTGGCGCATTCGTCGGCATGGTGCGCGTTGTTCACCACGGCATTGAGCTGCTGATGCAGGGCAAGGAGGCGTTTCTTCTCCGCTGCGACTGTCGCGCGGTCGGTCGTCCAGACCATCGAGGGCAGAAAGATGCCTTGGGGTGGCGTGCCGGGCGTTGAAGCATCGGCAGAGGGTGGTGTTGTCATGGGAAGCCCAGGAAGTGATGAAGCCCCCACGATAGGCAGCAGCTTGTCTTTACTCCAGTCGAAATTCGCCCAAAAACGCCCCGATTTCGACATCAGCTCCGACAACAACGCAAAGGCGGAATGGGCGTCCCCGGCCAGGAAACATGGCCGGTCGCGCTGTCGTGCTGCGCATCGAGCCTCGCTACGCGAGTCTCGCCCCTGACGGGCTTCCATCGTTCCCTCGCTCCGCTCGGCTGACGCCTACGGCCCGGCTTCCAGCTTCGGGCCTGCGCGCTTCGCTTGCGTGCGGTTCAGCACACCAGGGCGGCCGTTGCCTTGTCCAGCCATCTCTCCTGACTCCATCACCTTGTTCGCGACCGTAGCCCGCTCCCGTGTGCCGTCAAGGCGCGCAGGGCCGTGTCCTCGGCTGCGCCTGCGGGCCGCACCAACCCTGCGCTTGTTTCCTTGACGGCCCCCGTCCGCGCGCTCCTTTGGCCGCGGGCGATGAACTCAGGAAAGACGGTGGCAACAGGGCCAACCGGGTTCCTCGTGCCAACCGCACCGAACAGCCGAAAGGCTGGGCTCCGAATCTAGGAATCCGGTGTGCGGTGTGAACAGCAAACCCTTTTCGTCAGGAGAAAGACCATGCAACTCGCATCCCGTTTCGCTTCCCGCTCCCCTTCGCTGCGCAGCGACTACCCGCTGTCCGATGACCAGATTCACCGCGTGGCCCCGTCCATCTTCGCGGATGCCCCGCACGAAAGCCGCTCGCAGCGGTACGCCTATATCCCCACCGCCGCCGTGCTGGCCGAGCTTCGCAAAGAAGGATTCCAGCCCTTCATGGTGACGCAAACCCGCGTGCGCGACGAAGGCAAGCGCGAGCACACCAAACACATGCTGCGCCTGCGGCACGCGAGCCAGATCAACGGAGCGGAAGCCAATGAAATCGTGTTGTTGAACTCGCACGATGGCACCAGCAGCTATCAGATGCTGGCCGGCATGTTCCGGTTCGTGTGCAGCAATAGCCTTGTGTGCGGCGACACCGTGGCCGATGTGCGCGTGCCCCACAAAGGCGACGTTTCCGGGCATGTCATCGAAGGCGCTTACGAAGTCTTGCGCGGTTTCGACCGGGTGAAGGATTCCCGCGATGCCATGCGCGCGATCACCTTGGATGAAGGCGAAGCCGAAGTGTTCGCCCGTTCCGCGCTGGCTCTCAAGTACGACCCTACCGACAACAAGCCCGCGCCCATCACCGAATCACAAATCCTGATGCCGCGCCGGTTCGACGACCGCCGCCCGGACTTGTGGAGCGTGTTCAACCGCACCCAAGAAAACCTGACCAAAGGTGGATTGCATGGGCGCAGCGCCAACGGTCGCCGCCAGCAAACCCGCCCGGTGCAGGGCATTGATTCCGATGTGCGCCTCAATCGCGCCCTCTGGATGCTGGCCGATGGCCTGCGCCAGTTGAAAGCCTGATTCCCCACGCGGCAGGGGCAGGCAGCAGCCCTAGCCGCTTTCTTCGCTGCTGCATCCCTGAACCGATAGGAGTTATCACCATGAACGCCATTACCCAAACCGAAGCCCGCGCCATCCAAGCCCCTGCGCTGGAAGCAGCCGACCCGACCAAGAATCTGATTCTGGTTCCGCTGTCGCGGCTGGTGTCGCGCGCGACCGGGCGCAACGTGCGCAAGACCCCGCGCATGTCCATTCCCGAACTGGCCGCATCCATCCAGCGTGTGGGCCTGCTGCAAAACCTGATCGTGATCGCCGCCGCCGATGGCGAGCATTACGAAGTGGTCGCCGGTGGCCGACGCCTCGCCGCGTTGAAGCTGCTGGCGAAGAAGCACCGCATCAGCAAGGAATGGGACGTGCCTTGCCTGCTGGTGGCCGATGGCACCGCCCGCACGGCCAGCCTGACCGAGAACGTGCAGCGCGAAGCCATGCACCCCGCCGACCAGTTCGAGGCATTCGCCGCGCTGGTGGCCGAAGGCCGACCCATCGAGGACATAGCGGCAGATTTCAGCGTGTCCCCGCTGGTGGTGCAGCGCCGCTTGAAGCTGGCGAACGTCTCGCCCCGGCTGCTGGCCGACTACCGCGCCGAAGCCGTGACGCTCGATCAGTTGATGGCCCTTGCCATCACCGACGATCACGCCGCGCAGGAGGCCGCGTTCTACGATGCGCCGACATGGCAGCGCAGCCCGCACAACCTGCGCGACCGCCTGACCGAACGGGAAATCGACGCCTACCGGCATCCGCTGGTGCGTTTCGTCGGGCTGGACGGCTACCAGCAGGCAGGCGGCGGCATCCGCCGCGACCTGTTCGCGGAAGGCGACAAGGGCGTGTATCTGACCGATGCCGCGCTGCTGGAACGGCTGGCGCAAGACAAGCTGGCAGGCATCGCCGCCGAGGTGCAGGCCGAGGGTTGGGCTTGGGTGGATGCCACGCCGAGCATGACCCATGCCGACCTGCAAGCCTTCCAGAGTGCGCCGAGGGAACGCCGCAGCCCGAACAAGCGCGACGCGCAGCGTATCGAGAAGCTGCAAGCCAAGATGCAGGAAGTGGCCGAAGCCGTGGATGCCGCGCTGGACGACGAGGACGAGGAAAAGGCCGATGCCTTGCAGGAGGAAGGCGAGCGCCTGGGCGAGCAGTTGCAGGCGCTGGAAGATGGCTTGCTGGACTATGCGGCCAACGTGAAGGCCGCAGCCGGTGCCATCGTCAGCATCGACCGCGACGGGCAGGCCGTGATTCATCGCGGGCTGCTGCGCGAAGCCGAGGCCAAGGCGCTGCGCACGCTGGAACGGCTGCGCCACGGGTTCGGCAGCGAAGGCGAAGCCGACAACGACGACGAAGGAGAGGAAGCGGACAACGCCCCCAAGACCGCCGCCATGTCCGACCGACTGGCGCAGCGGTTGAGTGCCCACCGTACCGCCGCGCTGCAAATCGAAGTCGCCCGGCATCCGCAAGCCGCGCTGGCCGCCGTGGTACATGGCATGGTGCAGACCGTCTTGCAGGAAAGCTACTACGGCCACGATCTGCCGCTGGGTGTGAGCCTGAAACAGCAAGACCGGCTCGAAAGCCTTGCCCCGGACGTGTCGGAATCGCCTGCCGCCGTGGCGCTGCGCACCTTGCAGGAAGTCGCGGGCGAAGCCTTGCCGGAGGACAGCGCCGAACTGTTCGCCGCGCTGCTGGCGAAGCCGCAGGATGAACTGGTGCGCCTGTTGGCCGTGTGCGTGGCGTCCACGGTGGACGTGGTGACGCCCCGCGCTACGCCGCACCAGCCCGGCGCAGAACTGGCGCAAGCGGTGGGGCTGGACATGGCGGCATGGTGGAAGCCGACCGCAGACGGTTACTTCCAGCATGTGCCGAAGGCCGCGATTCTGGAAGCCGTGGAACAGTACGCCCCGGCGCACGTCACCCGGCTGGCGAAGTTGAAGAAGGCCGACATTGCCAGCGAAGCCGAACGGCTGGCCGATGGCACCGGCTGGATGCCCGCCATCTTCTGCGCCGAAGCCCCGCAGCAGGACGCGCAGGAGGTGGTGACGGACGAGGAAGCCGAACAGCCGGAGGAAGTCGCCGCCATGGCGGATGAGCAGCCGCAGGCCGAGGCACTGGCCGCGTGATCTTGCACCACAGATAGGGGCCCCGCGCCGCCCCGGGGGGGGGGGGGGGCGGGGGTCCCCCCGGGGGCCGCGCCCCCCCCCCCCCCCCCCCCGGGCCCGCCCCCCGCCCCCCCCGCGGGCCCGGCCGCCCGGGGGCGGCGCACACGCCCCCTTGGGGGCGGGAACCCCTCCAACCCAAAACTGGCGCCGGCGCACAACGCCGACGACATTCCGAATGCGCCCCGCCCCAATGGTCGGGGCTTGGGGC